>CANQOE010000019.1 GCA_947625315.1 uncultured Bacilli bacterium
AAATTGCTTATATAGTATTATAACTATTTCTAAATTTTATTGCACCTTATTTGTGCACTTCTTTTTTTTAATTACAACCTTTAATAGTTAATCTTTTTTTATTTTAATAACTAGACACTTTAGCATATTTGTATTATAATTACTTACGTATTAAATATAATTTTAAAGGAGGAATTTAATTTGAAAAATAAAAAACATTTTGTTATTCCCATAATAATTGTTATACTATTATTAATAGTGCAAGCTTTTTGTGATTTAGCTTTACCCGATTATACTTCTAAAATTATTAATAATGGAATTCAAAATCAGGGTATAGAATATAGTGTTCCTAAAATTATGCCTACTAAAATATATGAGGCTATTCTTAAAATTACAAATAATAACTCGGCAATATTAGCTAGTTATGATTTAATTTTAAAAGATGAATTAAATAGTAATGATTTTCAAAACTTAAGTAAAACTTATCCAAAGATTAAAGAAGAAGATTTATATATATTAAAAAATATTAATGATGAAGAATTAGCTTTACTAGAAAATAAAATTGCTAAACCATTAATTATAGCTACAACTTTATATTATAATTCTGATATTGCTAAGAGTTTAAATCTAGATTTACCTCAAGATACTTTGCTTTTAGATTATTTATTAAAATTAGATAAAGATACTTTTAATAATATAATGGAAAATGTAAATAAACAATTTACGAATTTAGATGATTCAATGATTAAACAAATGGGTATTAAAAGTGTTAATCAAATTTATCAAGATATAGGTTATAATTTAGAAAATAACCAAATTAGTTATATAGTTGCTAAAGGATTGCAAATGTTAGCTATTGCTTTTTTAGGAATGATTGTAGCTATAATTGTAGGTTATTTAGTAAGTAAAATAGCTTCTATAATTAGTTATGTATTACGCAAAAAAGTTGTAACTAAAATAATGCAATTATCACCGGCAGAGTTTAAAGAATTTGGGGCTTCTTCATTAATAACGCGGAGTACTAATGATATTGAACAAATTAAAAACTTTTTAGTTATGTTACTTAGAATGGTAATTTTTGCACCCATAATTGGGATAGGAGCTTTTATTAAAGTTTATCATAATCCTTTAAATTGGTTGATTGGGGTTTCTTTAATTGTAATGTTTTTCTTAATTAGTTTATTATTTAGTATAGCTTTACCCCGTTTTAAAAGAATTCAAAAATTGATTGATAAAATGAATTTAGTATCAAGACAAATAGTTACAGGTATGCCAGTTATAAGAACTTTTGGAACAGAAAAAGTGGAAGAAAAAAAGTTTGATGAAGCGAATACGAATTTAACTAATAATAATTTATTTGTCAATCGTTTAATGGGTTTAATGATGCCTTCGATGATGTTAGTTATGAATGTAACAAGTATTTTAATTGTTTGGTTTGGTTCTAAAATTATTGATTTAGGAAATATGCAAGTAGGAACTTTATTAGCTTTTATTACTTATACAATGCAAATAATCATGGCCTTTTTAATGATTTCAATGATTAGTGTTATGTTACCTAGAGCTTTAATTTCTTTTAAAAGAATTAAAGAAATATTACAAAAAGAAATTTCAATTAAAGAAGCTAAAAAAACTAAAGCTTTCAAAAAAGATTATATGGGTGTTGTTGAATTTAAAGATGTCAGTTTTAAATATCCTGATGCTTCAGAAGCTTTATTAAAAAATATTTCTTTTAAAGCTACTCCGGGAACTACGACAGCTTTTATTGGGTCTACTGGTTCAGGGAAGTCAACTTTGATTAATTTAATTCCGAGATTTTATGAAGCTAGTGAAGGACAAATATTAATTAATGGAATTGATATAAAAGAAGCTAATATTAAAGATTTACGCGATTGTATTGGTTATGTACCTCAAAAGGGAATATTATTTTCCGGAACTATTGCTTCTAATTTAAAATTGGGAGTAGATAATTTAAGTATAGATGAAATGCAAACTATTAGTGAAGTTAGTCAATCTTTAGAGTTTATTAAAGAAAAAGAAAATGGTTTTGATAGTCTTATTTCTCAAGGTGGTTCTAATGTTTCGGGTGGTCAAAAACAAAGACTAGCCATTGCACGGGCTTTAGCTAAAGACGCCGACATTTATATTTTTGATGATAGTTTTTCAGCTTTAGATTTTAAAACCGATTTAAATGTCCGAAAAGCTTTAAAAAAATATGCTAAAGATGCGACAGTATTAATTGTTGCGCAAAGAATAAGTACGATTATGAATGCCGATAATATTATAGTTTTAGATGAAGGAAAAATTGTAGGACAAGGTAAACATAAAGAGTTATTAAAGAATTGTCAAATATATAAAGAAATATGTTTATCCCAATTAAAAGAGGAGGAGTTATAATGGCTAGAAGAGTTTCACCAATGAAAAGGGTAGCAAAAGCCAAAGACTTTAAAGGAACAGTAAAAAAGTTATTTAGTTATATTAAAAAATATAAATTATTAGTTATTATAGCTTTTCTTTTTGCGATATGTTCAACTGTATTTGCAATAGTTTCCCCAAAGATACTGGGAAATGCTACGACGGAAATATATAATGGTATAATTGCCAAGATTAATGGAACGGGAAGTATTAATTTTGGCATAATTAAACATATATTAATTATTTTAGGTATTTTATATTTAATAAGTGCAGTCTTTAGTTATATTCAAAATTTAATAATGACCCATGTATCCCAAAAATTATGTTATAATTTAAGAAAAGAAGTTTCTTATAAATTAAATAAATTACCTATGGGTTATTTTGATAAAGTAGCTACGGGAGATATTATGTCTATAGTTACTAATGATATTGATATGTTACAGATATCTTTAAATCAATCTTTAACTCAAGTTATAACTTCTATAGTAACAGTTATTGGAATATTTATAATGATGTTATCTATCAATGTTTTCTTAGCTATTATAACGGCTATAGTATTACCTATTGCTTCTTTAATAGTTATGGCTATTGTTACTAAAAGTCAAAAATACTTTGTAAATCAACAAAATTATTTAGCTAAAGTAGATAGTGAAGTAGAAGAAATGATAGGAGGGCATTTAGTATTAAAAGCCTTTAATGCTGAAGATAAAGTTACAGCGGATTTTGATAAAGATAATGAAAATTTATGTAACTGTGCTTTTAAAGCGCAATTCTTTTCCGGATTAATGCACCCAATTATGAATTTTATTGGCAATTTAAATTATGCTATTATTGCTATTATTGGGGCTTTATTAGCTATTCGAAATAAAATAACGGTAGGGAATATTCAAAGTTTTATTCAATATTCTAAACAGTTTACTAATCCTATTGCGCAATTAGCCCAAATATCTAATCAAATTCAACTTATGGTAGCTTCTAGTGAAAGAGTATTCAACTTTTTAGAGGAAGAAGAATATCTTGATGAAGGCAAACAAAAAGCCATAGATATTCAAGGGAATATTGAATTTAAACATGTTAAATTTGGTTATAATCCTAATCAAATTATTATTAAAGATTTTAATGCTAAAATTAAAAAAGGCCAAAAAATAGCTATTGTAGGACCAACGGGGGCAGGAAAAACAACAATAGTTAAGTTATTAATGCGTTTTTATGAATTAAATGGAGGAGAAATATTAATTGATGGTATTAATATTAAAGATTTTAAAAGAAGTGATTTAGAAAATATATTTGCAATGGTTTTACAAGATACTTGGTTATTTAATGGAACTATTATGGGAAATTTACGTTATGGAAATAGTAAAGCCAGTGATGCCGAAGTATTAAAAGCTTCAAAAATAGCTAATGCGGATTATTTTATAAGAACTTTACCAGAGGGATATAATATGGTTATTAATGAAGAAACCAATAATATATCAGGCGGACAAAAACAACTTTTAACGATTGCGAGAGCGATTGTTAATGACCCAAAAATTCTTATATTAGATGAAGCTACAAGTAACGTAGATACTAGAACTGAAGAATTAATTCAAGAATCAATGGATAGAGTAATGGAAGGGAGAACTTCATTTATTATTGCTCATAGATTATCCACGATTAAAAATGCCGATTTAATTTTAGTTATGAATGAAGGCAATATTATTGAAGTAGGAAATCATGAAGAATTATTAGCTAAAAAGGGTTTTTATGCTAAACTATATAATTCGCAATTTGAATTATAATTAATTGAGACTAATTTTAGTCTTTTTTAATTGCTTATCTTTTTCTTTAACTTTACCACATAAATAATCTACACTTATGTTAAATTTTTTAGCAAATTTAATTAAAAAAATTATACTTATTTCTTCACCTTTTTCATATCTAATTAAAGTATGGGTATTAATATTCATTTGTTTTGCTAATTCTTTTTGACTTAGTTTATGAAGTTTACGAATTAAAACTATTTGCATAACTAAATGATTATAGTTTATCTTTTTATAGGTGGTATTATAACGACGTTCTTTAGTTAATTTTAATAAACGATCAATAGAAATATTAAAATATTTATTTATTAAGTCTAATGTTTTTAATTTCATTATTTTATGACCATTTTCATAGGCTTTATATGTTTTTAAAGAAACATTTAATAACTTAGCCATTTTGGCTTGAGATAAATTATTTTTAATTCTTAAGTTAGCAATAAATAGATAGTCTTGCATATAAAGTTCCTCCTTTTTTAAGTTTGTATTATACTCTAAAATAGCGCGAAATTTGTCGAACTGTGGAGCAAAAGTCCAATAAAGGTGCCATTTTTTAAAAAAAAGAAGGTTTTTGGGCCCCTACGGGAAATAATTATATATGAAGGGAGGTTTTATGCTTTGATGAAAATTGAAGAAGTAAGACAACATGATTTGAAAGACTGTGGAGCTTGTTCTCTATCGTGTATTATTAAGTTTTATGGTGGGTATGTTCCTTTAGAAAAAATAAGAGAAGATACTTATACAAATGCTAATGGAACTACAGCTTATAATTTAATTAAAGCCGCGCAAAATTATGGTTTTGAAGCAGTTGGTTATAATGTTGATGACATAAAAGATAAAAATCTTTATTTTCCCTCTATTGTGCATTTAATTTTGAAAAATGGCTTAAATCATTTCGCGGTTCTTTATAAAGTTAGTAATACGCATGTCTATTTAATGGATCCTGCTCAAGGAAAAACCAAAATGAAGATTGAAGACTTTAAACAAATTTGGAATCATATCATTTTACTTTTTACCCCTAAGTCTAATAATATAGTAAAATATACAAAAGAATTAAAGTTTATGTCTTTAATAATGCAATTAGTTGGCAAATATAAAAAGTTATTTAGAAATTTAATAATTATAAGTATCTTTTTAATGCTTTTACAAATTGTTAGTAGTTTTTATTTTCAGGTAGCAGTTTCGAGTTTAACAAGTTCTTTAGACTTAAAGTTGATAAAGTTTATTGTAATATTTTTCTTAGGAATTTGTCTATTTAAAATTATAAGCAATTTTATTAGAAATTATTATTTAAATTTTATTAGCAAAAATCTTGATGTTCATTTATTTTCGGATTTTTTAAGTCATGTATTTCATCTCCCTTTAAAATTTATGGAGAATCGAACAACTGGGGAAGTAATTAGTCGGGTCGAAGAATTAACGCAAGTTAAAAATTTAATCGCTGATTTATTTACAAACTTGATATTAAATGCGATTCTTATTTTGGGGGCGATATTTACCTTATATTTTATAAGTGCAAAATTATTTTTTATTCTTTGTATAATTATAGGCATTTATATAATAGGAAGTTTAATTTTTAACAAGGTAATTTATCAAAAAATCAAAGAAAATATTGAAGCTAATACCGAATTTAATTCAACACTAGTAGAGCATATCAATATGTTTACAAGTATTAAAAATCTAAATTTAACTTCAGAATTTTTAAAACAACTAGAAAATAAATTAATTTTAATGCTTAAGAATAATTTCTTATTTCAAAAGTTTTTAAACATTGTTGATTTATTTCACAATACGGTATATGAACTAGGACTTTTTGGCTTATTAACCTATGGCTTTTATTTAATTTATTTAGGGGATATGCAAGTATTAACTTTAGTAACCTTTAATAGTTTAATTATCTATTTATTTGAGCCTATTAAACAGTTAATATCTTTAATTCCCAAATATAATTATTTAAAAGCAACATTTAACAAACTTAGTGATTTTTTAAGTATTCCTGAAGAAGTCGAAGAAAATGGGTTAAAAAAGATTATCAAACCAAGTATGCAAACTAACTCTTTAAATTATTATTACAATACTAATAAAGTATTAAATAATTTAAATATTAAGATTGAAGAAAAAGATAAAGTATTTTTAACTGGGCCTTCAGGAAGTGGTAAAAGTACTCTATGTAAAATAATATATCGTTATTTAGAAGATTATAAAGGTAAGTTAACAATTAATAATTCAAGCGAATCTGATTATAGTTTAAAAGCTATTAGGCAAAATATTTTATATGTTGGACAAGAAGAAAAGTTATTTACGGGAACTATTAAAGAAAATATTACTTGTTTTCGCACTATTTCGGATAATGATTTCTTAAAAGTTGCTAAAATATGTAAAATAGAAGATATTATTGCTAAAAAACCTAATCGATATAATACGCTGATTAATGCTTCTTTAAATAATTTAAGTGGTGGTGAAAAACAAAGAATTATTTTAGCGCGAGCTTTACTTAAAAAAAGTAAAATCTTAATATTAGATGAAGCTTTAAGTGAAGTAAATATCGAATTAGAAAAAGAAATTATTCAAAATATTTTAAATAATTATGCTCAACAAACAATTATTTATGTTTCCCATAAAGATGTGGCTTCGTATTTTAATAAAGTAATCAGAGTAGGTGGTATAAATGACGGAAATATATAATAATAAAACTGCTTTCTTAAGAATGGCAATGTTTCCTTTTCACTATTTAATTGCTTTCTTAGTCTTAATTTTTCTGATAGTAATTATCTTAATGTTTAAAATTGAAATTTATGATACTTATCCCACCAAAGGGATTGTAAGTTGTCAAACTAATTGTGTAGTAACAACTTATATACCCACTTCTATTAAAGATTTTACTATACGCGTTGCTAATGAGGAAGTTAATTTTCAAATTATGGAAGAAGAAATAAAAACAGATGAAGAAAACATGATAAGTTATAATTATCTAAAAATTAATATATCAGGCGATTTTAAAGATAAGGAAATAATTGATTTAACTTTCCATTACAACAAACAAAGAATAATCACAAAGTTAAAAGAAAGAATTTTTAACTAAAGGAGGTATAAAGAATGGAAAAGTTAAAAAACTCAGATTTAATGATGTGTACTGGAGGATGTGTAGGAGCTTGGATTAGTTTAGTTACGAATACAGTCTTACATTTTGCTGCCTGCTTAATTAAGAGGTTTGCCAGATGAAAAACTTAAATCAAGAAGAATTAGTTAAAGTGGAAGGAGGAAGTGTTACTGCCGGAGTGGCTATTTTTGGTGGTATCTGTGTAGTAGTTTCTTTCTTAGCTTCCGTAATTTATGGGTTTGTACACCCTAGAAAGTGTGATTAATATGCAAAGAGAAACAGATGCTAATTTAAAGCTAGTTGTAGGGGGCTCAGTTAGTATAACGGGAGCTTTACTAGAACAAGCGGTAAATCTTTTGAATTTATTCTTTGGAATAGGAATAAATTTAGGCTCTTCTTTACGTCATATAAAAGATAAGCGTTTATGTAGTTATTAAAAAGAAAAGTTTGAGTTTTTAGGAACTCAAACTTTTTTAAAAAGTATTTACGATTACTAACTTAATGTGGTATAATTTAGATGGTGAAGATAATGAATAAAAAAGGTTTTGCTTCGATGTATATAGTCTATTCTTTTTTTCTTATTTTTATTTTAATGTTATTGACAACTTTAATGGTTAATAATTATAAAAGAATATTTTTAAATGCTTTAAAAAATGATATTAAGTTAAATTTAGAAGATTATAGTTTGGAAATTGAGGAAAATATCCCTTAAAATATGCAAAAACACTTGCACCAATAAATATTTAGTGTTATACTATTCATTGATGTATGGAAGGAGGGATATGTAAATGACTAAAGTAATAGTTCAAAATGGAAACGTCGATAGTGCTTTAAGAAAATTTAAAGTTAAAGTAGCTCGCAGCGGTGTCCCTTCGGAATTAAAGAAAAGAAAACATTATGAAAAACCTGGCGTAAGAAGAAGAAATGAAAAAAAAGAACAAATAAGAAATGCACGTAAGCATAGAAATTATTAAGGTGATTTTATGTATAATCAAATAAATAATGATTTAAAAGAGGCTATGAAAAATGGCGATAAGTTTCGTTTATCAGTTATTCGTATGTTAAAAAGTGCTTTACAATTAGAAAGTATAAGTAAAAAACATGATTTAACGGATGAAGAAGTAACGCAAGTTTTAAAGAAACAAGTTAAAATGCGTAAAGATAGCATTAGTGAATTTGAAAAATATGGCAAACAAGAAGAAGTTGCTAAATTAAATGAAGAAATAGCCATAATTAATGCTTATTTACCGGAAGAAATGAGCGAAGAAGAAATTCTAAAAGTCATTGATGAAGTATTTGGGGAACTAAAACCGACAAGTATGAAAGATATGGGTAATATAATGCGCGTTTTAAATACGAAAATTACAAATGCAGATATGGCACAAGTAAGTGCTTTAGTCAAGGAAAGGTTAAGTTAGACCTTTTTTTTTAATGAGATTTATGCTAAAATAATGGTATGTCCCAGTAGTTCAGTTGGATAGAATGTTGGCCTCCGACGCCAAAGCTCATGGGTTCGACTCCCATCTGGGACACCATTTTATTTAGATAGGTTAACATCTAAATTAAATTAGATGTTTTTTTAATAAGTTAGGTGAGATAAATGAAAATTCGCAAAGCTAATTATGGTGATGTTTTAATTTTAAATAATTTTTTAACTTTATTAATTAGAGATGAAAGACAATATGATTTAGGAATAGATGAGGATTTTGTTGTTACAAATATGTATGAAAATTATATTGAAGATAATAATAGATTATTAATAGTTGGCGAAGAAGAAAATGAAGTTAAAGGTTATTTATATGGTTATTTAAAAGAAAGTGATGCTACTTATAAATATAAAGTAGCTAAATTAGATGCTTTATATATATTAGATAATTGGCGAAATAAAGGTTTAGCTAAAGCATTAATTGCTTATTTTAAAGATTGGTGTATAACTAAAAATGTTGATATTATAGAAGTAAATGTATGTACTCAAAATAAAAAGGCTAAAAATTTATATGAACAATTAAATTTTAAAACAATAAATGAAACTTTAGCTTTAAATATCCAACAAAAATAAGTTAAAAAAACTTTTATTTTAAACTAATGTATGATACAATATTTTTAGGTGATATTAAATGTTAAATTATATATATGGCCAAGTAGTTATGCAAGAAAGTAACTATATTGTTTTAGAAAATAATAAGATTGGTTATACCATATATGTAGCTAATCCTTTTAGTTATGAAATAGGACAAGAAATAAGAGTTTATTTATATAATCAAGTAAGAGAAGAAGAATATACTTTATTTGGTTTTAAAACTTTAGAAGAAAGAGAATTATTTTTAAAGTTAATCAATGTTAAAGGTTTAGGTGCTAGAATTGCTATGCCAATGTTTGCAACAGGAAGTGTTAAAGGAATTAAAGATGCTATCGATAGAGAAAATGTCTTATATTTAACGAAATTTCCCAAAGTTGGGGAAAAATTAGCAAGACAAATAATATTAGATTTAAAAGGTAAATTAGCCCATAAGGAAGATGATGTAGCCTCTGGTGATTTTGAAGATTTAATAAGTGTTTTAGAAAGTTTAGGATATAAAAATAGTGAAATTAAAAAAGTATTGCCGAAAATTAATGCTTCTTTAGATATTGAATTACAAATAAAAGAAGCTTTAAAATTAATGTTAAAGTAGGTGATAAAATGACTATTGGTGTAGATATTGATGAAACAATTACTAATTCTCAAGAAAATATTAAAAAATATTTAAAATTATATGATGAAAGTTATGAAGATTATCACGATTTACCATGGGATAAATATCAAGAGTTTTTAGCTAAATATTTAGATAAAATAATATTAAGTCATACTTTAAAAGAAGGAGTTAAAGAAGCTTTTGCTTATTTTCATAAAAAGGGTTATAAAGTTATAATTATAACGGCTAGAGCAAATAATTATAATCCTAAGGTTGTTAAAGCAACCCTTAAATATTTAAAGAAACATAAGCTTAAATATGATAAGATAATATTTGCTAAAGAAGATAATGAATTAAAAGGACCGAAAGCTTATCAAGAAAATGTCGATATTTTTATAGATGATAAAGAGAGTGTTTTAGATGATATGCAACGTTTTAAGATTAAAGGGATTAGATTTACGAAAGAATATAGTAAATATTTAGCTTTTAATAATTGGTTTGATATAATAGATTATTTTAAAAAGGAGGAAAAAAATAATGGATGAAAGAATTATAACGCAAGAAGAAATGGATAATGATAATAGTTTTGAGGCTAGTATTAGACCCTTAAGTTTAGATGAATATGTAGGGCAAGATGAAATTAAAGAAAACTTGCGGGTATTTATTGAAGCGGCGAAAATGCGCGAAGAATGTTTAGACCATTGTTTACTATATGGACCTCCCGGACTTGGAAAAACTACTTTAGCTCATATTATTGCTAATGAACTTGGTAGCAATATTAAAACAGCTTCGGGGCCTTCTTTAGAAAAAAGTGGCGATCTAGCAGCCGTATTATCAACTCTCGAACCAGGCGATGTTTTATTTATCGATGAAATACATAGAATGCCTAAGTTTGTTGAAGAAATTTTATATCCCGCGATGGAAGACTTTGAACTAGATATAATTATTAATAATGATGGAAAAAGTCGCAGTATAAAGGTAGATTTACCACCTTTTACTTTAGTTGGGGCCACAACTAGAGCCGGGGATTTATCTAGTCCTTTAAGAGATAGATTTGGTATTATTGCGAAACTTAATTATTATAAAGAAAGTGAATTAAAAGATATTGTTAAAAGAACTAGTCGAGTTTTAGAAATGGATATAGATGATGATGCCGCATTAGAAATTGCGAAAAGATGTCGCAAAACTCCTAGAGTAGCCAATCGGTTATTTAAAAGAGTTCGGGATTTTGCTTTAGTTAAAGCCCAAGGAAAAATAGATAAAGAGATAACTATAGATAGTTTAAGAAGATTAAAAGTTGATGAATTTGGTTTAGACCAAGTCGATATAGAATATTTAGAAGCTTTAATCAATAAATTTAATGGAGGACCAGTTGGGGTAGAAACTATTGCAACTGCAATTGGGGAAGAAGTTTCCACTGTTGAGGATGTTGTTGAACCATTTTTATTACAAGAAGGCTTTATTAAAAGAACTCCTCGGGGAAGAATGGCTTGTGAAAAAGCTTACGAACATTTAAAGATAGATAAACAAGGTACTTTATTTTAAGAAAGTAGGTAATTAAAATGCTTTTGAAATTGTTACTAAAAGAGTCTTTTCTAATTTAAAATAAATAATAAATTAAAATAAGAAAGGATGAAAGATATGAAAATAATTGATGGGAAAAAAATAGCTCAAGAATTAAAAGAAGAAATAAAAAAAGAAGTAGAAAAATTGGATTTTAAACCTGTATTGGCCGTAATTTTAGCTAATGATAGTGAAGAGAGTGCTATTTATGTAAGAAATAAAATAAATGCCGGAGAATATGTGGGAATAGATGTGCAAGTATATAAATTTGAAGAAACTAATCAAGAAGAAGAAATAGTTGCTTGTCTAAATAAATTAAATAAGGATAATAAAGTTTGTGGCATAATTATTCAAAGTCCTGTATTACCAAAATTTAAGGAAGAATATTTAACTAGTCTTATAGACCCTCAAAAAGATGTTGATGGCTTTGGCATAACTAGTTTAGGATTACTGGCTTCTAATAAAGAAAGTTATTTAAGTGCTACTCCTCAAGGAATTATTAAATTATTAGAACATGAAAATATTGATGTTAAAGGCAAAAGAGTAGTAATTGTCGGAAGAAGTAAAATTGTGGGAAGACCTCTAG
>CANQOE010000020.1 GCA_947625315.1 uncultured Bacilli bacterium
AAGAAACCAAAATTAATAAGAAATTTAGTAATATTATTTATGATAACTTTTATAGGAAGTGCAATATATTTTAAAACTAGTAGTTCTAAATATCAAACAACGCAAGTAATACCTATAATAAATACCAAAGTAGTAAATAAACCCTGGTGGACGTTAAATATAACAAAAGATGGAGTAAAACAAACAATTAAAAGTAGTGGAACAATAGAAAATAGTGAATACATATTTGAAGGTTATGCAATACCCGAAGGATATGATATAGGAAATGTAACGTGTACAAGAAGAGATAAAACAGAAGTAAGTGGTGATATTACTTTAGATAAAGTAGAGAATAATAAAATAAAAATAACAGATAGTTCTAAAAAAAGAGGAACAATATGTGAAGTAACCATAAGAGAATTATTAAATCATAAAATATTAGCAGATAACAAATTACAAGAAGGAGAACCAGATTTTAGTAAAGCAACATGTAATAATGAAATAGCTATAGCAAACACTTCAAATACAGGACAATATAGATGTACAGATGAAACTCAAAATGGGGTATATAAATCTGAAGATGATTTTGGACCAACCTATTATTATCGAGGAAGTGTCAATAACAACTGGGTAAAGTTTGGAAAAAATAGTGAAGGACAAGATATTTGGTGGCGAATAATAAGAATAAATGGCAATGGAAGTGTAAAATTAATCTATGCAGGAGAAGGGAATAGCCCAAGTGATGTAGACCCTAATTATAACGATGAAAAATTAAGAGGCTATTTTATGCAACAGACTGGAATAAATAAAACAGCATATACATTTAATTCAAGCAATACTAAAAGTGAATATGTAGGATATATGTATACAGAAGGAGAAGTAAATGGAAATGAAGCAAATAGTAATGCCAAAACAATAATAGATGAATGGTATGTACAAAATTTACAAGATTATGAACAATATCTAGATGGAACAACAGGCTTCTGTGGAGATAGAACCTATAGTACTGAAAATACAGGAGATGTAACAAATCAAGGCTGGACTTCAACTGGTAAAAATATATATTATGGAGCATATTTAAGATTATTTAGTGCAAAAGCACCAAGTTATGTATGTCCAGATAAAACAAATGATTTATATACAACATCAAATGCTGCCGAAAGAGGGAACAAAGCCTTAACAAATCCCATAGGATTAATCACGGCCGATGAAGTAGCCTATGCCGGAGGTAAAAAAGATTCATCTAACTATGGATATTGGTTATATACCAGAAGTATTTACTGGACTCTGTCGCCTGTCTACTTCAATGTTAGTAAAGGAGTGCGCGTGTTCATCGTCTACCATAACGGCGACCTGGACGACAGCAACGTCAACTACAGTTCGTGTGGTCTGCGTCCAGTTGTCAATCTGAAGGCTGAAACACTGATTTCCCAAGGTGATGGAACGATTGATAAACCATATATAGTTAAAACAACTTAAATTACTTTAAACTAATTGCAATTTCTCTTACTTTGACATATAATTAACTAGGTGATGTTCTTATGTTTGAAAATAAAAAAATCTTAGTTTTAGGCATGGCTAAAAGTGGTTATGAAGTATGTAAACTTTTAAGCTCTAAAAATGAAATAATAGCTACTGATATAAAAGAACAAGATTTAACTAAATTAGAAGAATTATCTTCTTTAAATATATCATTTATTAAAACTGATGAACCCGAAAATATTTTAGATTCTTCATTTGATTTAGTTATTAAAAATCCGGCTGTTTTTCCTGACAATCCCTGTATTTTTAAAGCTCATAATTTAAATATTCCTGTTATTAATGAAATGGAGGTAGCTTATCATTTTTTACCTAAAAATGTTAAAATAATTGGTATTACTGGTTCTAATGGTAAAACTACTACTACAACTTTAACTTATGAAGTTTTAAAAAAAGCTCAACTTCCTGTCCATCTTGCTGGTAATATAGGAACTCCTTTATCTAAAATAGTTAAAGATATAGAGGAAGGGAATATATTATTATTAGAAATATCTGACCATCAATTAACTGATTTTCAAGATTTTAAAACCGATATTTCTGTTTTAACTAATCTATGTCCAACGCATTTAGATTATCATGGCAATTATGAAAATTATAAAACAGTTAAAAAGAAAATCTTTAATCATCATTCTTCGAAAGATATAGCTATTATTAATAAAGATAATGCCGATTCTTTACTTTTAACTTCTAATATAGCTTCTACTAAAGTTTATTTTAATGATGATAATAATTATTATACAACTGATGGTATATATATAGATAAAAAATTAGTAATATCTCTATCCGATATTCTTTTAAAAGGTACTCATAATTATGAAAATATTTTATGTATGCTCTTAATTTTAAAAGCTTTAAATATTGATTTTAAATATGCTTTAGAAGTTTTAGAATATTTTAAAGGCGTTGAGCATCGTTTAGAATATGTTCAAGAAATAAATGGGGTAACTTATTATAATGATTCTAAATCTACTAATCCTACTGCGACAATCACGGCTTTAAAAAGTTTTAAAGAAAATGTTTATTTAATTTTAGGAGGTATGGACCGCAACCAAGACTTTAATTGTTTAACTCCTTATATGTCTAAAGTCAAAAAAGTTTATGCTATTGGGGAAGTTCGTAATCGGATTGTTGATTATTGTGAAGCTAATAATATTTTAGTAACTTCCTTTGTTACTTTAAAAGAAGCTTTAAATGCTTTAAATAGTGAAGTAAAACCTGGGGATATTGTTCTATTAAGTCCCGCTTCGGCTTCTTGGGATCAATACTTAAGATTTGAAGATCGGGGAGAAGAATTTAAATCAATTATCCAAAATTTGTAAGTAAAGAAGGTTCTTTACTTTTTTTTAATTTTTTGTTATACTTAAAAAGGTCAGGTGATTTAATTGTTAGCAAGTGGTAAAAATGTTTTAAAAGAAACTCCTCTATCTAAAATTCATAAAGTTTATTTAAAAGAAAACTTTAAAGATTTAGAAATATTAAATTATTTAAAAGAAAATAAAATTCATTATGAATTTTTAAATATTAAAAGATTATTATCTTTAACTAAAGATGTTCACCAAGGCATAGTTTTAGATATTGATGATTATGAATATTATGATTTAAATACTTGTTTAGATGAAGATTTTATTTTAGTTTTAGACCATTTAGAAGATCCTCATAATTTAGGAGCTATAATTAGAACCGCTGAATGTGCTGGGATTAAATCTATCATAATTCCTGATAATCGCAGTATTCGAGTTAATGAAACGGTTATGAAAATAAGTGCTGGTGCTTTAAACAATGTTAAAATAATCTTAGTTAAAAACTTAAATAATGCTTTAAAAAAATTACAAGAAAATTATTTCTTTGTCTATACTGCTGATATGGATGGTAAAGATTACACCCAAGTTGATTATGCTGCAAAAAGAGTTTTAGTTATTGGTAGTGAAGGTTTTGGAGTTAGTCATCTAACTAAACAAATAAGTGATGAAGTAATTAGTATTCCGATGTATGGTAAAATTAATTCTTTAAATGCTTCTGTAAGCGCAGCCATTCTTATCTATGGAATGTTAAGAGGTAATAATGATTCAAACGGAAGATAAAAATAAATTATATGATGAATATAAATATATTGTTGATGTAATTATTCATAAATATTATAATACCGCCTTAAGTAATGGGGTTGATTTAAAAGAAATGGAAAGCGAAGCTTATTTAGGTTTAAGTGAAGCTCTAAATAATTATAAAAGTGATCAAAATAGTAGTTTAGCTACTTTTATCACTATTTGTGTTACTCGCCATTGTCAAAAATTAATCAAGCGTTCTTATGGCCAAAAAGCCCAAATGTTTAACAATCTTTATTCCCTAGATTATGATTATGAAGGCCAAACTTTAGCCGAAAAAATAAGTGATACTACTAATGACCCTTTAACTAATCTAACTACTAAAGAAAACTATCAAGAATTAGTAACTAATATTAAAACTAGTTTATCTGCCCAAGAATATGAAGTATTTAAGCTTTATATTAATGGTTTAGATTATCAAACAATTGCTTTAATTTTAAAAAAGAGTTCTAAACAAGTTGATAATAGTATTCAACGAATTAAACATAAAATAAGAGATATTTTAAGAAGCTAAATCTCCTTGATAAATATCTCTTTTTTTCATTTCTTTATCAATATCATTTAAAACCCCAAATTTTTTAACTAACCATTTAGGTTCAATTAAATAATTTTGATCGGGATCTCCGGTAATGCGCATAATAACAATTTTTTCATCTAAATATCTTAATTGATCGACAACTATATCAATATATTCTTCTTTAGTTAATAAAGCAAATGGTTTATCTTGATACATTTTCGCTAATAATGTATCTTTTTCAATATATAACATATGAATTTTTATGGCATCAATTTTTAGTTTATTCAAATATTTAACAGTATTAAGCATATCTTCTTTAGTTTCATAGGGAAGACCATTAATAATGTGGACTACTACCATAATATGGCGTTTCTTTAATTCTCTAACTGCTTCTTCAAAGTTTTTTAAAGTATGACCTCTTCTAATAAACTCTAACGTTTTTTCGTTACTTGTCTGTAAACCTAATTCGACCATTAAAAAAGTTTTCTTATTTAATTCTTCTAAATAATCTAATATTTCTTTATTTAAACAATCACTTCTGGTCGCAATATCTAACCCAATTTCATTGTCAATACTTAAAGCTTCTTCATATACTTTTTTTAAATCCCTTAATGGGGCATAAGTATTGCTATTAGCTTGTAAATAAGCAATATATTTAGCCTTCGGCCATTTTTTATCTAAAGGTTCTTTAACGATATTAAATTGTTCTTTTAAAGATAATTTTTCTAAATTATTCCCACTTCCATGTCGGCAATATATACATCCTGCATTATTTTGAAAATTAGGACAAGAAAAATTAGCATTTAAAGCCACTTTAAATACTTTAGAGTTAAATTTTTCCTTAAAAAAATAGTTTAAGGTATGATATCTTTTATTATCTAAACTATATTTAAACAATTAGATCACCTAAAACTATTTTATCATAAATATTATCTTTGTAAAGTACTATCTAACATTCCTAATACTTGTTTTCTTAAAGCAATATCAAACAATTTATTATAGAAAGGTATATTATTATCTTCCATGAACATAATTGTTTTTTGAATATTTTCCGAACTTACTTGATAGATTTGATCATTTATCTTCATATTGATATTCGCATTTAACATTGCATCTTTATTAAATCTGGAACCCATAATTATTGGTTTAAAGAAATTATTTAAACTATTTTTTTCTTCTGGTGTTAAAAAACTAAAAGCTTTAAAATTGCGACTTAATTCAATATCATACATTAAATAGAAATCTATTAAATCAAAATCGCGTTTAACATTATCCACAATTATCCCATTTTTTAAATAATCGGCTACTTCTTTATAAATTTTAGCTTTATTATTTTGGTTTTCAGCATTTTTAAGTTTAATTTTTCTTTGAATTTCTTCCATACAATTTTTAGTATGTTCTTTTAATAAACCTTCCCATTTTTCTTTAATGCTTTGATTATCAGATTCTTTAACAATTTTAGTAATATAACTTAAACTTAAATTTTTACTTATAACAAAACCCTTAAAATCTAAATTACTCATTAAAAATTCATCATATAAACTAATTAAATATTTATCGTGATAAAATACCCGGGATTTTTCTAATTTAGCTTTTAAATTATCTTCTATCTGTTTTTGTTCTTCTCTTGATTTTTGATAATTATATGAATAAGCAAATTTATTAATTATGCCTAGATTAATTTTATAGTTTTCAAAATAAGGTGCATAGACCGCGATTTCATTTTCTTTTAAAATCATTTCTAAAATAGTATATAAAGGTGAAGTAAAAGTTCGATGTTCTTTATTTTCTTTGACAACTTCATCTTTTTTATAATAGCCTAAAGTATTAAGAGCTCCCACATTTGGAAAATTGACTGCTAAATCATTAACTTTGGCATAATAAATTGCCAAATAACGATAATCATAATAATCCATATTATATTTACTAGCTTCTTCAGTTAATATTTCTTTATTCCAATTACATTTTCTAGCTGTTTCATAAAAAGCTTTAAATAATTCTAAATACTTTTTAATTAATGCTTGATCATCATAGTACATACTTAAAAGCTTAATAAATTGGGCATCGCTAGTATGGTAATATCTTTTTAATATTTCTAAATTTTTAGTCGTATTTAAAATTGCTTTAATTTGAATAGCTAATATTTCATATTTTTCTAAATATAATCTTTTTTCTTCTTCCGTAGCATAAGTTTTAAAATAAATATGCACATTTTTGGAAGGTATAATTGTTCTATCATCATTTAAAAAATCAAT
The DNA here is from genome assembly GCA_947625315.1 of uncultured Bacilli bacterium. GTDB lineage: Bacteria > Bacillota_I > Bacilli_A > RF39 > UBA660 > Caccenecus. Next base: position 6,393 of record CANQOE010000020.1, read on the forward strand.
AAAATGATTACTTACAATTCTAAAACTTAGTTTATCTCTATTACTTATTTTAAATTTTTCTTGTAATTGTTTTATTTCTTTATCAGTTTTTCTTTCTAACATTTTAAAATCCCCCTTAAAAACAAGTAATATAATAACACATTTTTAATAATTTGTCAAAAAAATTAATTACAGTGCATATATTTTAAAAAGAGAAAGGAGAACAACGTGCAAGGTTTAACTGATTTAGAAGTAGAAAAAAATCGTAAAAAATATGGTAGTAATGCTTTAAATAATACTAAGAAAGTTAGTTTCTTTCGTCTTTTATTAGAATCTTTAGGAGATCCTATTATTAAAATATTATTAGTAGCTTTAATGATTAAAGTAATCTTTTTATTTAAAGATTTTGATTATTTTGAAACCTTAGGTATTTTAATTGCCATTTTTTTAGCATCTTTTATCTCTACGATTAGTGAATATGGTTCCGAAGCTACATTTAAAAGATTACAAGAAGAATCTAGTAAAATATTTGTTAAAGTAATGCGTAATAACAAACTAAAAGAAGTATCTATTGAAGATGTTGTTGTAGGGGATTTAATAATTTTAAACAGTGGGGATAAAGTACCTGCCGATGGTTATATAGTAAAAGGTGAAGTCCAAGTTGATGAATCATCGTTAAATGGCGAAAGTAAAGAAACTAAAAAATATGCTTTATTAAATGCCCAGAATCCTCAAGAATATAACAAATTATATCGGGGAAGTGTTATATATAATGGTAGTTGTAATTTTTTAGTTACCTCTGTTGGAGAAAATACCATCTATGGCAATATTGCTAAAGAAGTAAGTGAATCTGCACCTATGTCTCCTTTAAAATTACGCCTACAAGGATTAGCCAAATTTATTAGTAAACTAGGTTATATTGGAGCTATCTTAGTAACTATTTCTTATCTTTTTTCAGTTATAGTTATCAATAATAACTTTGATTTAAATCTAATTTTAAATACTTTAACGGATTTTAAAACCATGGCCGATTATTTAATTTATGCTCTAACTTTAAGTGTTACAATTATTGTGGTCGCTGTTCCTGAAGGTTTACCTATGATGATTACTTTAGTTTTATCAAGTAATATGCGGCGAATGTTAAAAAGCAATGTTTTAGTAAGACGTTTAGTAGGTATTGAAACAGCTGGTTCTCTAAACTATTTACTAACCGATAAAACGGGAACCTTAACTAAAGGCAAACTAGAAATTACCGAACTTATTAGTTATGATAATCATTATAAAACCATTAACCAAATTAAAAAATATCCTCAATTTTATACCAAAGTATATGAAAACTTATTTTATAATAACGAAAGCCATTTAGATGAAAAAAATAACATTATTGGAGGTAATCAAACCGATAAAGCTTGTTTAAAATTTTTAGATTTTAACTCTAATTTTAAAAATTATATAACTCAAAAAACGCCTTTTAATAGTTCTAATAAGTATAGTTGTGCTACTTTAAATAATGGTTTAACTTATTATAAAGGTGCTAGTGAACAACTTTTTCCCCATTTAAAATATTATTTAACTAAAGATGGTGAAGAAAAACCTTTATTAAATAACCAAGTTATTAATAATCTTATTCAAAGTAAAACCAAAGAGGGTAGTCGGGTTCTTCTTCTAGCTTATAGTAAAACTTCTACTTTAGAATCTCTAACTTTTATAGGTTTAATTGCGATTAAAGATGAACTTCGCTTGGAAGCTAAAGAAGGGGTTAAAGAACTTCAAAGTGCCGGGATTAATATTATTATGATTACTGGAGATGCTAAGGAAACAGCTATATCTATTGCGCAAGAAGTTGGTATTTTAAAAAAAGATGATTTAGTCTTAACTAGTAAAGAATTAGCTAGTCTATCTGATGAAGACTTAAAAAAACGCATCTCTCAAGTAAAAGTTATTGCCCGAGCTATGCCTTATGATAAATCCCGTTTAGTGCGTATTTTAGAAGAAATGGATTTAATTGTAGGTATGACTGGGGATGGTGTAAATGATGCCCCAGCTTTAAAGAAAGCTAATGTTGGTTTTGCTATGGGTAGTGGGACTGAAGTTGCTAAAGAAGCTAGTGATATTGTTATTTTAGATGATAATATTTTATCGATTAGTAGAGCTGTTTCTTATGGTCGCACCATTTTTAAAAGTATTCGCAAATTTATCATCTATCAATTAACTGTCAATATGTGTGCCATGATTCTTTCCATAGTCGGACCTTTTATGGGTATTAATACGCCAATTACTATTATTCAAATGCTTTGGCTTAATATGATTATGGATACATTCGCGGGTCTAGCTTTCTCTTTTGAACCTCCTCTAAAATCTTATATGTTTGAACCACCCAAAAGAAAAGATGAACCCATTATTAATTCCTATATGATTGGCGAAGTTTTATTCACGGGATTATATTCGGCCATTCTTTGTATTTTGTTTTTAAAACTACCTATTATTCGCGAGTTTATTCGCGTAGGGGATAATTCCAAATATTTAATGACGGCTTATTTTGCTTTATTTATTTTTATTGGCGTTTTCAATGCTTTTAATGCACGTAGTGAAAGAGTTAATATTTTAGCTAATTTAAGTAAAAATAAAGTCTTTATAATTATTATTGCATTTATTTTAACTGTTCAAGTATATTTAATATATCACGGGGGTGATTTATTTCGAACATATGGCTTAACGGCTAAAGAATTCTTTATTGTTTTATTATTAGCTATGACAGTTTTTCCTGTAGATTTTATTCGCAAAATCTATTTAAGACATCATCACTTAAAAACTGGTGTTTAAAAAACTCTATATTGACAAATGCTTCTAAAAGTGTTAAACTAATAAACAAATTATTAAAGAAGGGGGAATTTATCCTTGAAAAAATATAATTTAAAAAGAAGTTTAACTGCTTTAGGACTTGCCGCTACAATGACCGTAACCTTGGTTGGATGTGGAAATAGTAATTCTTCCAAAAATAATCCATCTAGTTATAAAACAATTTCCACTACAGAACCTAATCATGGCTATTGTACAAGTAATTATTATTTAATTTATTTAGGTAATAATTTATATCTAGCTGAACGCAAGAAAATAACTGGTGATTTAGCAAAAGACAATTTGGTAGATGATGATACAGCTTATGATTATTATGATGTTAAAACTGGTAAATTTCTTGGAAGAGAGCTTACTTATACACCTATAGGCTATATTGGTGATAAAAAATATAGTGTCGCGACTTGTGATGGTGAATTTTTTGAAGGAAAGTATGGTCTTGGCAAAATAATCCCAAGATGTTGTATATATTCCTTAGATAATTTTATTAAAACTACGTATTTTAACCAAGAGGAATATGATTTTTTAAACTCTAATAATGATGACGTTCGTTCATTTTTTAAAGACAATGGGTTTATTACTTATTTTGCTGATTATTGCACCGGATATAAAGAATATGGTGTACTTACTGTTCACCATATTTATAATAATCATTATCAAGAAGCTAAATTACAAAAAATTATTTGTACAGATATAAATGGTAATAAAAGTATCTACTTTGGTTATAGATGTTCTTATAGTCGAAATGATATTGGTTATAATTACATATATGATATGATTTCCGGTCGTATAATTTATATTGGTCAAATAAAGGAAAATAGTTTTTTAAACGTTGAAATTTCTGATTTCAATAATGAAGAAAATAAAACTATTTTAGAACTAGAACAAGAATTACAAAATGATCCAAATTATATAGAAGTACCTAAAAATGATATCAAACCAGAAGATGTGGATTATCAAAGCAATATGCTTAATCTTTTAAGAGTCATTATGAATTTACCATCAGAAGTTCAAAATAAAGAATTAGTATCTAAATTTTTAATAGGAGTTGAATTTAAAAGACCTGAACTAAAAGAATTAGCTCAATATATAATTGATACTTCTCTAACTAATAATTATTCAATTAACATAAATAAAGATGATAATGTTATTTCCATTACCGATAATACATCCGAAGACTTTATGAATTTAATAGATTTTAACTTTAAGGATGAAGCAATTAGCTTATCAACTATAGGAAATAATAATATTGTTAATAAATTTATAACTATTGATAATATTACTAAAACAATAAATTTAACATATATGTTTGACGAAACAGCTATTAATTTTAATTATTCTATTAATGACAATATATTAACGAATACATTATACGAAAATAACAAAAACAATTATAAAAATTATAATGTTCCAGAAGATTTACAATTAGATGTTATTTCTTTATTATTAAGTAGTTATAAAAATGACACAAAATATATCGATATAATTAATTACATTGAAGAAAATTTAGAACTTAAAGATAATTATGAAAATTTAAGCAGAATTAGAACTAAATAGTAGAAATAATTTACAAGTAAAAAAATAAATCCTCATCGAAATTTGATGAGGATTTTAAAAAAATTAATATTAAAACCATAATTCGACAAATTTCGCCAACCTCATGTGTTAGAATATAATCGAGGTGAAAAAAATGCGAACATTTTATATCTTTAATATTAACAAAAACTTTTATAATTTAATGAAAAACAATCCTTATCATTTATACAAAACTATCGAGGATATTCATAACTTTGATAGTCAAGATGTCGATCTAGCTTATGATTTATTTACTCAAGTTGTTAATCCTATTAATAAAAGTAAAATAAATAATCAAATATTTAAAGATACCAAAGATAATGATTATTATTCTAAATTTCATAATGTTCATCGTATCCAAAATAAATATTTACCCGAAGATTCTATGCTTGTTGTCAATAAAGCCTTTTTACTCTTAGAAAGTAATATTCTAAATCCTGTTTTCTTTCAAAGCTTAAAGGCTAATCGTAATTTATTTGCTTGTGATTTTAAAAATAAAGATTATTTTTGGCTAAATGAATTAGTTCACTTGTAATATTTTAAATTTTATAGTATTATATATTTAATAACTTTAGAAAGTGAGGCTAAATATGGTTGGTGAAATAATATGGGGCTTAATTGGCTTAGTTGTAGGCTTAATAATTGGTTTTGTCATAAGTAGAATATTAACTCAAAAATATTTGAAGAAAAACCCACCCATTAATGAAAAAATGATTGAAGTGATGATGAGTAGTATGGGCCGAAAACCAAGTAAAAAGCAAGTAAATCAAGTAATGCAACAAATGAATAGATATATGTAAAAAATCATTAATAACTCAAATATTAATGATTCTTTTTTTATTTTATAATACTTTTAGGATAAGGTTTTCGCTCATCAGTTTGATATAATAAATAATCAATGGAAGTATGATAATAATTGGCTAAATTTTTTAAAATACTTATCGGAATATTTGTATCTTCCATTTCATAATGGGAATATCCTCGTTGACTTATATTTAAAACTTTAGCTAAATCTTTTTGCAATAGGTCATTATCCTCTCTAATTTCTTTTAATCTATTCATAATTATCCTCCAATTAAATAATATCATAGACTGAATACGGCTATTGACATTTAGCCTGAAATAGGCTATACTTATAATAGTAGGAGAAAAAAATGAAAAAAGATAAAGGAATAAAGTTTGAAACATTAAAGAAACCAAGATTAATAAGAAATTTAGTAATATTATTTATGATAACTTTTATAGGAAGTGCAATATATTTTAAAACAAGTAGTGCTA
>CANQOE010000021.1 GCA_947625315.1 uncultured Bacilli bacterium
TCAAGAAAAAATTTGCATTTTCTCTTGAAAATATTATGCTTTTAATAAAATTGCATTTTACTATTTAACTAAACTTGTTGCTTTAAATAGACTATTTTGATATAATATAAATGTGATTTATATGAAAAAAGTTATTGTTGGAATAAGTGGGGGTGTTGATTCTGCTGTTGCAGCTTATCTTTTAAAAAAAGAAGGATATGAAGTTGAAGGTTTATTTATGCGTAATTGGGATTCTTATACCAATAATGATTATTTAGGTAATCCTAATTTTGATAAAGATATATGTCCTCAAGAAATAGATTATAATGATGCTATTGAGGCTTGTAAAATATTAGATATTAAATTACATCGAGTTGATTTTGTTAAAGAATATTGGGATTATGTTTTTACTTATTTTTTAGAAGAATTAAAAAAAGGGAGAACTCCTAATCCTGATATGTTATGTAATAAATTTATTAAATTTGATTTATTTAAAAAAGAAGCTTTAAAATTAGGTGCCGATTATATTGCAACAGGGCATTATGCAAAAATTAAAGATGGTTATTTATATAAAGCTCATGACTTAAATAAAGATCAATCTTATTTTTTAGCCGATATAACAAAAGAACAATTAGAAAATGTATTGTTTCCTTTAGGAGATTTAACCAAAACGGAAGTAAGACAAATTGCTTTAGATATTGGTTTAAATATTGCCCAAAAAAAAGATTCAACAGGCATTTGTTTTATTGGCGAAAGACATTATCAAGAATTTATTCAAAATTATTTAAAACCTAATCCGGGAGATATAATAGATGTCGAAACTAAAGAAGTTATTGGCAGACATAAAGGTTTAATGAATTATACTATTGGTCAAAGAAGAAATGTTGGCATAAGTGGAGATGAATTAAGACATTATGTATGTGGCAAAAACGTTAAAGATAATATTTTATATGTAGCTTTTGGGGATTCTAAATATCTCTATAGTGATGAATGTAGTTTAGATAATATTAATTTAATGGCTAATTTACCTAAAAATTTAAAGGCTAAATTTCGTTATCGAGGAGAAGATATACCTATTGAAGTAATTGACCAAAATTCTAAGGAAATAAGAATTAAATATCCATCTTTAGCTAAAGCGGTTACACCTGGTCAAGCTTGTGTATTTTATGATAATGATAAGTGTTTAGGTTGTGGTTTTATTAAAGATGTTTATAAAAATGGCGAAAAACTTTGGTATCTTTCTTAAAAATATTAAACAATTACTTGACAATAAAGTGTTAAGAGGCTTATAATTAAAATGTAAATAATAAAGGAGCTAGAAGAATGAATTGTTTAAATGAATTGTTGCAGGAATTAGGAATATCAAAGGTTAGGTTGGCTAAATATTTAAATGTATCTCGCCAAATGGTTTATAATTATTTAGAATTAGATGATATTAGTAAATGGCCTAAAGAAAAGAAAATTTTACTTTTAAAATTATTAGATATTGATGATGGCGAAGAAGGAACAATTAAGGGTATTAAAATTACGACTGATTATTTAATGGCCGTAGAAAGTCGTTTAAATATGGGAGTTAAAAATTCTAGTGATATGGATAATTTCTTAGATATGAGTGGACTTGAAAAAGAAGAACAAACTTTAATTAGTGATATTACTTATTTAATTAAAGAAAAACTATTAGATGAAGACCATAAAAAAGAAAATCATTATGCGATGAATTATTTATATCATATGTTACAATCTTTAGATAATGTTCCCGAACTTAAATATATTTTAGGATATATGTCTAAAACTACGGGTTTTATTAAACCTGATGAATATGCTTTTGATGAAGAACAACAATTTATTTTTGAAGGTATTTTATATTCGGCATTAACATTATATAATAATGGGGGAGCATCCCGATCAAAATTAGCCGAATCTCATAAACGTTTTGTTCAAGAAATAGAACAAAAAAATGAAGAAAAATTGAGTAGAACACAACAATTAAATACGATTAAAATTCAAGCTTTAAGAGAACTGGGATATAATCAAATAAATGAAGATAATGCTGCGGAAGTATTTGAAAAAATCGCGGAAATTCAATCAAGGAAAGTATAAAAGCAAATCAAAATGGTTTGCTTTAATTTTTGAGGTGAGGTAATGAAAAAAGTAATTTTAAAAGTTGGGGGAATGAGTTGTAGTGCCTGCCAAAATCATGTTGAAAAATATTTAAATAAACAAGAAGGGGTAAAAGCTTCTGTTAATTTAGTACTTGCCCAAGCTTTAATTGAGTATGATGAAACTAAATTAACAGTAGAAGACTTAGAAAGATTTATTAAAGAATCTGGTTATGAAAGTTTAGGCTTATATGACCAAACTTTAGAAAATAAAAAAGATTATAATAAAGAAATTTTAATGATTTTAGGTGGTTTAATTGTTTTAATAATGTATATTACTATGGGACATATGTTAAATTTGCCTACTATTTCTTTTTTAGATAAACATAAATATCCCCTAAATTATGGAATAGCGTTATTGGTTTTAATTTTACCTTTTTTGTTCTATGGTTTAGATATAATAAAAAAAGGTTTAAAAAATTTAATTCATTTAAGACCTAATATGGATTCTTTAGTAACAATTGGAATTATAGCCAGTGGTTTATATAGTATTTATAATTTAATTTTAATATTTTTTGGTAATTATAGTTTAGTTGATAATTTATATTTAGAATCTATAGCCATGATTATTTATTTTGTAAAACTGGGTAGACATATCGATAATTTGGCAAAAGAAAAAACTAAAGAAGCTTTAAAAGAGTTAGTTCAAATAACCCCTCAAAAAGCTTTATTAAAAGTAGATAAGGGCGAAAAAGAAGTAACTATAGATGAAGTTAAAAAGGGCGATATTTTAATTTGTAAACCCGGGATTAAGATTGCTGTTGATGGAGTTATTACGAAAGGCGAAACGCATATTAATGAAGCATTTATTACGGGAGAATCTAAACAAGAAAAAAAGAAAGCAAAAGATAAAGTTATCGCTGGCAGTATAAATATTGATGGTTATATTGAATATAAAGCTTTAAATATTGGTAAGGATTCGACAATATCTCAAATAGTTAGATTAGTTATGGAGGCTGCCAATACTAAAGCACCAATTCAAAGATTAGCTGATAAAGTTAGTAGTATTTTTGTTCCAAGCATTATCGTTATTGCTGTTTTAACATTAATTGGTTATTTATTATTTAATTTTTCTTTAAATGAAGCTTTAACATCATTTGTAACAGTTTTAGTCGTGGCTTGTCCGTGTGCTTTAGGATTAGCAACACCTTTAGCTATTGTAGTTAGTGAAGGAATGGCGGCGAAAAGAGGAATTTTAATTCGTTCCAGTGATATTTTAGAGAGAGCTAAAGATGTTGATACAGTTGTCTTTGATAAAACTGGTACGTTAACTTATGGTAATTTAAGAATAGCTATAATGTTTATTTTTTCAATGACAGAAGATGAAATTTTAGAGATTGTCGGAAGTTTAGAAAATAAATCTACCCATCCCATTGCTAAAGCTTTTAAAACTTATATTCAAGAACATAAACTAAAATTGGCGAAAATAACTAATTTTAAAGAAATGAGTGGCATTGGCTTATCAGGAAAATATAATGGTAAAGAAGTGTATGTGGGCAATGCTAAAATATTCAAAATGCTAAATATTAAAAATAAATATGCTGAAAAGGCTAGGGGAATTGCCAGTGGGGGAAACTCTGTAGTGTATGTAGTTATCGATAAAGAATTAGTAGCTTTAATCGGAATAAATGATGTTGTAAGATATAATGCCGAATGGACAATTAGAGAATTAAAATATTATATGGATAAAGATGTAGAAATGTTAACGGGAGATAATTTAGAAACTGCTCAAAATATTGCCGATAATTTAGGTATTATGAAAGTTAAAGCTAATTGCTTGCCTCAAGATAAAAAAAGCCATTTAGATGCTTTAAGAAAAAATGGTCATGTTGTAATGATGGTGGGAGATGGAATTAATGATGCTCCATCTTTAGCAAGTAGTGATATTGGTGTATCTTTTAATAGTGGTACCGATGTCGCTGCAGATTCTGCAGATGTAATATTAATGAATGATGATATAAGTAGAATAGTCGATTTAATCAATATTAGTAAAAAAACAGATAAGATAATCAAAGAAAATTTATTTTGGGCTTTCTTTTATAATATCTTAATGATCCCAATAGCAATAGGTTTCTTAAAACCATTTAATATAAGCCTAAGCCCTATGCTTGCAGCTTTAGCTATGGTAATTAGTAGTTTAACAGTTACTCTTAATTCATTAAGATTAAAAAGATTCAAATAGAGGAGGGGAGTAGTCCCCTTTTTGAATTGAAAGGGAAGGTTATGCAAAAAAATTACTTTTTAGTAACTAATTAACTCTTATTTAAATTTTATTAGAAAAATAAAAATCAAAAACCCCCTTCTTTATAATCTTTGTTATATATATATTATAACCTTATTTATATATATAAATAGGATATATGCGCGTAATTAACCTTATTTAATTATAAATATAAGGTTATAAATTAAACACTTTTTCTAAATTTTAAATTTAAATTGTTAAATTTGCGTTAATTTTAGTTATGTTTTAATAACCTCAGACTAATTATTATACTCGTGTAAGGGGGTTATGGGAATAGTTTATCAATTATATTCGCTAGAAATTAAATTTCGCAAAATATATATTATGTTAACTTTGACCTGAGAAAAATATTTTTTAAGATAATTTTCTTCCCTTTTCTTGGGATTAGAATAAACAATATTAAATAGTTTATTAAATTCTAATTTTTTTATTTAATTATATCAAAATATTGTTCGCCTATTTAAAATTATTTATAAAATAAATTATTAAGCATAAAATTAATTAGGTGAAGATTATGCATTTTATTGGAGCTTTATTAGTATCTACTATTGCCGGTTTATCAACTATACTTGGTGGTTTAGTTATATTCTTTAAATTTAAAGAAGAAAATATCAATAAATTTATTGTTTTAGCTTTAGCATTTTCTTTAGCCATAATGATTGGTATTAGTATTACTGATTTAATTCCAGAATCTAGTTATATCTTATTATTAGAATACGGAATACCTAAAGGTTTTATTTATGCTTTCATTGCTTTTATAATTGGTGTTCTTTTAATTAAATATTTAAACAAACTTATGAATAAAAGTTCTATTAAAAATGATTTATATAAATTAGGTCTCTTAAATATGTTAGCTTTAATATTACATAATTTTCCCGAAGGTATAGCTACATTTATGAGTAGCTACAAAAATATGAGCATTGGAATAAAACTTGCAATAGCTATTGCCTTACATAATATTCCCGAAGGTATTAGTATTGCTGTGCCAATATATTATGCTACAAAAAGCAAAAGTAAAGCACTTATGCGGACTTTTTTGTCGGCTATTGCCGAGCCTCTTGGAGCCATAATTGCTTTTATCTTTTTAAGTAAATTTATAACGAATACTTTTATAAGTTTAGTTCTTATTTTTGTGGCCGGGATTATGATTACTTTAGCAATAGAAATAATTTTGCCTAAAGCTAAAAAATATAATTATGCAAAATATCTAAGCATTGGAATTGTTTTAGGTTTTGTTTTAGTGTTAATTAATTACTTTTTATTTTAATATTTAATTTTTGGCTTTATATTTATATAGATATGATGGGCGATGCCCCTCCCCTGTTTTTAATTTTGTTGTTTTTACGACTTTATTAGCAATTATTCTTCGAAATGCTGGGTCTAAAAGCTTTTTACCTAAAATAGTTTCATAAGTTTTTTGAAGTTCTCCTAAAGTAAAATATTCACTCATCATATTAAATACTATATCCGTATATCCTATTTTATTTCTTAATCTTTCTAAACCTGCAACAATTACTAAAGGATGGTCAAAGGCAATATTTTCATTTTTAATTATTTTAAAAGAATAGCGGTCTGTAGTTTTCTCTCTTAAAACTTTTTGAATAGTAAAACTTAAAGAAACAGTGCCATTATTTAAAGTAATATCAACATAGTTGTTTTTTTCTTCATATAGGATAATATCAAACCAAGAAGCATTTTTACTCAAATTTTTATTTAGGCGATTTTTATCAATTAAAGCCATATATGAAGTAGAAATAACTCGCATTCTAGGGTCCCGATTGATATTTCCAAAAGTATATAATTGTTCTAAATAAATATCATCAATATTTGTTTCTTGTTTTAATATTCTTTTAGGGGCTTCATCTAATTCTTCTTTAATTCCAACAAAGCCACCAGGTAAACACCATTTGTCTTTAAATGGATAATTATCTCTTTTAACTAAAAGAATGCTCATTTTCTTTTCATCAGTTTTGCGATAATTATCTACGTTTTCATTTGAAACACTAAATATTAAAATATCAGTTGTTAAAGAAAGCTTTTCAAAATCATCAGGATTATAATCTTTTAAAAATTCAGCTTCGGATTTATAATTTTTCATTAGTTTCCTCCTTAAGTATAATTATACTACTTTTTTAATTTATTAGCAATTTCTCATTTATTTTTTGAGGAAAATTGTAATGGGCTAATCTTAAACATTTTATTTTTTTAGTTTCTATTTTAGTTACAATATTGTTAATATGTGAATATAATTTGTTTTCTCCATCAATAGTTATAATTAAATCTTGATTTTCTTCTGGTATTATAGTAATTTGCTTTTTATTGGGAATAATTATTGAGTTAGGTAAAGTTTTATAAATTTTAGAATTAAGTGGGGCAATAGGTGTAATTTGAAGAGAAGAAAAAGTATTGTAGACAATACTACCTCCATAACTTAAATTATGAGCTGTAGAACCACTGGAGGTTGCTATTAAAAGACCATCACCACAAAAACTTTCGAGAAAATTATTATCAATATTAATAGTCGTTTTTAAAAGCTTTAAGTTTTGAGGTCTGATAATAATTTCATTTAATGAATAAAAGTTGGCAGAATCATGATTGTAATTAATAATTGTTTCTTGAATTCCTATTTCTTCTATTTGATATTTATTATGTTTTAGTTCTAATATAAAATCATCTAATTCTTTTAGTTTTACTTCTTGTAAAAAGCCTAAAGAACCACAGTTAATACCAATAAAATAAATATTACTATTAAAATTAGTTTCTTTAACCATACGCAAGAAGGCTCCATCTCCCCCAATAGCAATAGCTAAATCATAATTATTATTGCTAATTTTAAAACCATTAGCTTTTAATTTAAAAGTAATTTCTTGAGCAGTCTTTAAAGAAATTGCATTATTATTTATAAATAGTTTAATTTTTTTAATCATATTAATCCTTTAAATTAATTATTGATAAAAGTTCTTTAGCTATTTTTTCAATTACTTCAACTTTATTTTCTTGGCGTGTTTTTTTAGTTACTTCAATTTTTAGATTATGATATATATTTTTATCTTTATCGTATATACTTATGTAAACAATATTGTCTGCTCCTTGTAAATTATACTTATCAATTCTATTTAATTTTCCAGTTATACCTATTCCATAATTAGAATTAGCAAATTTTGAAATGTTTAAAGCCATTTCTTGAGCAGTTTCAAAGCTATAAACACTATATTCAGCAATAATTTGAGGATTAACACCCATTTTTATTTTAAATTCATTAGAATAAGTTATAGCACTAAATTTTAATATTTCACTAGCACCTTCAATATTGGTAATATTATTTACTAAGGCTCCTCCAGTACAAGATTCCATTGTAGCTATAGTTTTATTTTTCTTAGTTAATATTTCAATTATTTGTTTTAATTCTTCCATATATATACTCCTTTTCTTTATTATAACATATAATTTAATTTAATTGTAGAGATTATTTTTATTAATATAATCTATTACTTGGTTATCTAAATATTGATAATTATTAGGCATATCTTCTCTTATTTTAGATGAGGATATATCTTCAGTTTTTATATCTACTATTTGGATATTATGAGGTTTAGGAAGGTTTTTTAAATATTTAGAACAAGCAATTTTATTGCGATTAATAACGATAATTTGATATTTTAAAATATAATTTAAATTTTGCCATTTAGATAAAGTTACTAGATTATCTGCTCCAATAATTAGATAAATTTTTGCTTTTGGATAGGTTTTATGATATTTAGCTAATATTTGATAAGTATAATCATAATTGTTATTAGTAGTATCGATAATTATATTTTTATTTTCATAGAACTTTAACATATTAATGCGATCATTTATGTTGATTAAATTGTTTTTAGACCAATAATTTTTAGTTGGTATTACATAAATTTTATTTAGATATTTATTGGTTAATAAATATTGAATAATTTTTATATGTCCTTTATGGACGGGATTAAAGCTTCCGACAAATAAACCAATTTTCATATTTAACTCTTATAATAAGTTGGAATACTAAATTTATGGGCATTGGCTTTATGTAATTGTCTAATTTTGATGGCAACATTACTATCAACAGAATTTTCATCTTCCATAAATGAAGCAATTTCTTGATATTTTACTCCTAATTTTTCTTCATCAGTTTGATTTGATAATCCATCATCAGGAGCTTTATATAATACTTTTTGAGGCACGTTTAAATATTCTCCTATCTTTATAACTTCTTCAACAGTAAAATCGGCAAGAGGTGAAATATCGTGAACAGAATCTCCTCCCTTGGTAAAGTAGCCTACATATAATTCACATTTATTTGAAGTTCCTGCGACTAAATAAGTTTTTTTATTTAAAGCTGAATATAGGGCCGCTAGATAATATAAAGTAGCCATTCTTAAACGAGGTTTTAAATTAATATCACTATTTTTAGTTTGTTCGTTATTATAATCTCCTAAATTTTTTAATTCTTCTTTAAAATTATCAAAAATATTTGTTAAATTAAAATTAATTAATTTAAAATTATAATAATCACTAATTAATTTCGCATCAGTTAAACAATCATTACTTGAGTGACATGGCAGTGTTACACCTATTACATTTTCGCTACCTAGAGCTTTAACAAATAATGCCGCGACTACAGCCGAATCTTTACCACCACTGATGCCAATAATTGCACCTCCTAAATTATTCTTTTCATAATAATCTCTAATAAATTTTATAACTTTATTAGTTTGTTCTTCAACATTAAATTTTTTCATTTTAATTTCCTTTCTTTAATTATTTTTTCTTTATTAGCTATATATTCTTTTAATTTAGCTAAGGCAAGTTTAGTATTACCACCTTTAATATACCCTAAACTTTCTAATTCTAAAAGTTCTTGAAGAGTAAAAGAGACATATTCGATATATTCATCTTTATCTAAATGTTGTTCAGATATTTTTTGACAATTAAGTGCTAAATAAATAGTATTTAAAGCTGCACTACATCCTTCATCTTGATAAAATTCATCTAATTTAATAAGTTTAGAAGTTGTATATCCGGTTTCTTCTTGAAGTTCTCTTAAAGCGGCCGTTTCTTCACTTTCATTTTTTTCTATATAGCCAGCTGGAAATCCGATACCTACAGTTAATTTAGTAAATACACGCGGTTCTATTACACATAGAAACTCATTATTGGAAAGCATAGGAATTACAATTATAGCACTACCATCTAGTTTACCTTTAATTAATTGCTCACGAGTAATTATTTTATTGTTTCCTAGTAAAAAATTATAGCTTTTAAAATTTAAAAAATGTTTACTACTATTGGGATTAGTTATTTTTTTAATAGTTTTAAAATTGGCTAATATAGATTTTAGATGTTTTAACTTTTGAGCTTCCATTATTTTTTCCTTTCTAATTTATAAGTGTTTTGATTAATTACTTGAGTTATTAATTCTTTTTTTAAAGTTAAAAGCTTTTTACTTAAATCTACATAATATTCATGAGGATTTAAGTTTCTTTTAATTTCAGGATATAATGTAGCAAATTCTTGAGTACAATATTCTTGTCTAGCTTTTAAACTAGGTAAGTCATATACTAATTCCCCATTTTTAAATATACATACTTGTAAGGGACGAATATTATAATTTTGAATTTTAGTTGTTTTCCATTCTTCGTTTGGACTAATTAGGGTATATTCATCTTTAGGAATATTTTCTTCTGCTAAAGCAATTAAATCTCCTAGAGCATAATTAGTTTTTTTATCATAGAAACGATATACTTTTTTATAGCCAGGATTAATGGTTTTTAGAGCATCATTACTTACTTTTATTTTAGGAATTATTTGGCCATTTTCTTCTGTTGCTACGAGTTTATAAACTCCCCCTACTCTTTCTTTGGAAGCCGAAATATTATCCCCTACTCCTAAGGAATCAAAAATTGCTCCTTGTTCAATTAATGATTTAATTGTATTTTCATCAAGACCATTAGATAAACAAATAGTAGCATCTTTAAAACCGGCTTCATCAAGCATTTTTCTAGCTTCTTTAGACAAATAAGCTAAATCACCACTGTCGATTCTAATTCCTTTAAATTTTAAATTATGAGGAATTAAATAATCTTTAGCTACTCTAATAGCATTGGGAATACCACTTTTTAAAGTATCAAAAGTATCTACTAAAAAAACACAATTTTGAGGGTTACTTTTGGCATAACTTAGGAAAGCTTCATATTCATTATTAGCATCACAAATTAAACTATGTGCCATTGTTCCTAATACGGGAATGTTATATTTAAGCCCACATAATACATTACTGGTACCACTGCAACCACCTACATAAGCATATTTAGATGCATCAATGGCTGATTCTATACCTCTAGCTCTTCGGGCTCCAAATTCCATTACTGGTACTTTGCCAGCAGCACTGGTAATTCTTTTAGCTTGAGTTGTAACCAAAGTTCCATGATTAAAGCTAGCTAAAAGAGCAGTTTCAATAATTTGAGCTTCAATTACATTAGCTTTTACGGTAATTACTGGTTCATTAGGAAATATCGGTGTACCATCGGGAATAGCATATATATCGCCATTAAATTTTAAATTCTTTAAATATGATAGAAATTCTTCTTTAAAACAGCCTAAACTTCTTAAATAATTAATATCTTCTTCCGTTATTTTAAAATTTTTAATATAATCAATAATATTATCTACACCACCCATAATAGCATAACCACCATTAAAAGGGTTTTGGCGATAAAAAATATCAAAGTAAACTTTTTTATTTTGTTCTTTCTTATCAAAATATGTTTGAGCCATTGTAAACTCATAAAAATCGGTCATCATTGTTTTATTTTCCATAATTAACTAACATTCCTTTCTATTGTCCTTTCAGTCCTCTGAAAGGCACAAATTGAATTGAAAAAAATTTATTA
>CANQOE010000022.1 GCA_947625315.1 uncultured Bacilli bacterium
AATCAAGAAAAAATTTGCATTTTCTCTTGAAAATATTATGCTTTTAATAAAATTGCATTTTACTATTTAACTAAACAAAAAAGATGATTAAATTTTAAAATCATCAATTATTTCATCATCCATATCTTTTCCATCAAAGAATAATTTAACTTTAAATTTATGAATCTTCGCAATTAAATTAGTGGGAAATCTTCTTATTAAACCGTTTAATAAACTGGTATTTTTATTATAATAATTTTTGGTAGCACATAACTTTTCATCAATTTGGCGAATATTTTCTAAATCTTTATTTAAATCATTCTCGGTTTCTAAACCTAAATCATCGCGCATTTTTAAAATAATAGTTAATCCTTCATTAAGTTTGCGATCCATATCAAAATTAGATAAGTTCATAGTATTTAATTTTTCGTATTCTTTAAAATAGTTTTTATCGGTTTTTAAATGTTTTTTTAATTTATTACTAACTCTAATTAAAGTATCATATTTTATTCTTAAATTTTCATCGATAATACTTTCGGCTTCATTAACTTTTGTTTTTAAATCATTTAAGCGATTAAAAGCCATAATATAGTATATACCTGCGATACCCCCAATTATAATAATAATTAAAATAAGAGAAATAATTAACATATCTATCACCTATAATAAGTTTACCATTTATTTCTAAAATTTTAAAGATATATTTCCTAATTTTTAAAAAAAGATATACATAAACTTGAGTCTTATGTTATAATTTTTAAAAAGGAAAAAGAAAAAATGCAAATAAAAAAATTAGTATTAGGAGAGTTAGCTACGAATTGTTATCTTATAATTAAAGATAATAAATGTTTAATTATTGATCCCGCCGATGGTGCTTCTAAAATAATTGAAGCCACGAAAAATTATCAAGTAGAAAGTATTTTAGTAACGCATCATCATTTTGATCATATTGGAGCTTTAAAAACATTAGAAGATTATTATCATTTAAAACATAATAATCATCAAAATAGTTTTGATTATGAAGTTATAGCAACTCCTGGTCATACTAAAGATTGCTTAACTTTTTATTTTAAAAATGAAAAAATTATGTTTACAGGTGATTTTCTTTTTTATCACTCCTATGGTCGCGTCGATTTAGGGGGTAATGCTTATGATATGGCTAATAGTCTAAATTTAATCAAAAAATATCCCGATGATATAATAATTTATCCTGGTCATGGACCTATCTCAAGTTTACGTGAAGAGAAAAAACAAAATTGGTTTCTAAACTTTTAAACCAATTTTTTTATATTTTAACTATTTGACTTTTAACAATGTTTATTATATAATAGGCTTTGAAAAAAGGGGGAATTACTATGCCTTTTAATCAAGAATACATAATAAATAAATTTATAACCAAAATTCAACATGGTAATTTTGATTTAACTTATTTTAAACGTAATTTAGGTAAACTAAATATTAAAGAAAACAATCTTTTAACTTTTCTTAATCAATCTACGGCCTTATATTTTGTTAATTCCCATAAAATAATTATTTCCCAATATGCTCAAGAACTAGATATTTATCATGAACTATTCCATGCTTTAAATTGTACTTTAAGTAATAAGAATAATCCTAAATTAGGTACGGGTTTTGAAGAAGGCTATACGGAAATTTTAACTTATCGTTATTTTAAAAGTAATTTAGAAGATTATATTGGGGATAGTCCTTATGTTCCTTTAATTTATTTAGTTAAATATTTAGAAAAAATTATTGGCAAAAATAAAATGGAACTCTATTATTCTAAAAATTATACATCTTGTTTGATTGAAGATTTAAGAACGTATCTTAACTCTAAGGAAATAAAAGATTTATTTAAAGATTTAAATTTTATAGCTTATTTTATTGATAATATTGTCTTCAAAAATTTAGTGAATATTAAAATTAATAAAATTCGGGATTTATTAATTTATATGGCTCGAGAAAAATGGTTAAAAGCTTATCAAAAAGGGGAGATATCGGAAAAGGTTTATTTATTAAAAATTAAACACTTTATTAAGTCTTTAACTAAAGATTTAAAACACCTCGATAATTATCAATTACTAAAAAAATAATGGCTAAATTTGATTTTTTAAGCTAAATAATGTATAATATATATATGTAAGGGGGAAAAATATGCGTGAAGCTACAGATGGCTATAAAGCTTATCTTTATTGCCAAGCTATTTTAAATGCGGAATCTGAAGAAGAAATCGCTGCCTTAAGAGAAGAAGTAATAAATGAATATCGTTCTCATGGCTATAGTGAAGATGAAATTAAGGAATTTTTAAATCGTTTAGATGATGCTGTAGAAAAATTAGAAAGTGGGGAATACTACTTAGGTGAAGATTACCAAATTCATTCTTATGATGAACTTTCTGTTTCGACAGCTCCTGCACCAACTGAAGAATTAGTGCAAACAACTCAACCTGTAGTTAACAATGATGGTTCTCTTGTTAATACAAAGGCTGGTATTGGTCTTGGTGTTACAGGGGCCTTAATTGTGGCATGCTTAGCCGTAAAAAAGATTATTTTAAAAAATAACAAAAGTAGACGATTAAAATAGGAAGGTTAATCCCTTTTTTAATTGGAAATTAAAAAACGTTTATTAGACGTTTTTTTCAGGATAATCATAGTTATAATTAATTCTTTCTTCAAAAGTAACATAATTTAAATAAATCATGCGCAGTAAATACCAATCTCCCGTTTTAGGATCACTCATAATTAAGTGATCTCTTCCGGCTTCTTCAATTACCCCATCATATATTTTATCGCGCCATTCATTAGAATCGGGATAAGAGTAATAAGCTTTAACTTTTTTACCTTTATTAAGTCTTAATATATTTTCAATATAACTTTGTTCCATTGGTAAAGATACTGTACTATAATTAACATTTCCCGGAGGACTATCTACTAAAGTTCCCGAGTTATTCATCGGAAATGTGGGATTACTAAAATAATTTCCATTCATCGTTTTTCACCTCGTCTAATTATATGCTCTAAACCCCTAAATATGTTGAATAAATATTGTTCTTTTTTAAATCTTATGTTAAAATTAAACTAGCTAATAATTTTAAGAAAGGAACTAAAAATATGGATATCAAAAAAATAATGGAAAAAATTATTAATAAAAATCGTATTTCGCGTCTATGCTTTATGGTGGTGGGAGTATTTTTACTAGCATTAAACTACAATCTTTTCTTTGTACCTAATAACTTAGTTACTGGAGGAGTAAGTGGTTTAGCTATTGTTTTTAATAATTTATTTGGCTGGCAAAATCAAATATTTATATCTATTGCCAATGTTTTATTGTTATTTGTCAGTTTTAAATTATTAGGATATAGTAAAACGCGTAATGCGATAATAGGTAGTTTATTATACCCTTTAATGATTTGGTTAACAGCGCCTTTAGCTTTAAGATTAATTCCTTTATTTACTTTTGATGATTTTGTTATTACGCTTGTTTGTGCTTCCATTGTCAATGGTTTTGCTAATGGTTTAATATATAAAATGGGTTATAATACGGGAGGCAGTGATATTTTGATGGCTATTATTCGCAAATATGGGCATGTACCTCCTGGGAAAGCTAACTTTATAAGTAGTCTAATCATTATTGCTTTTGCCGGTTTAGTTTTAGGTGTTAAACCTGTTATATATGCTGTTGTTATTACATATATTACGAGTATTATAGTTGATAAAATGTTAAGTGGTATTTCTAAAAGTAAATTATTTATTATTCAAACAAGTAAAATATCGGAAATTATGGATGTTATAATCAATGATTTACATATTGGAGCTACAATATTAAAAGCCGAAGGTGGTTATTCTAGTAAAAAGCAAGATTTAATCATGGTAGCTATTTCTACTAAAGATTATGTAATGTTTAAAGAAGTTATCTTAGCTATTGATAAAGATGCCTTCTTTATTATCAATGATTGTTATGATACTGAAGGGGGAATGATTGGTAATAATTCCTTATTAAGCAATTTATTTTAATAAACTGCTTTTTTTTTCATATAATTTAAAAGGTGAAGATTATGGATAAAAAAGAAGCATTTAAATCATTTGCTAAAAATCATCCTGAATTAATTACTAGTATTAAATCGGGAGATTCATCATGGCAAAAATTATATGAAGTTTATGATATTTATGGGGAAGATGAAAGAGCTTGGTCAACCTATTTTAATAAAAGTACTATAAATAATCCCTTAGGTAGTATTAGTGATATGGTTAAAAATATCGATATGGATAGTGTTCAAAAACATATTAATACGGCCCAAAAAGCTTTAAATATTGTCCAAGAATTAACGACTAAAACTCCCGCATCTAGTATTCCCAAAGGGCCTATTAGTCCCAGACCTATCAATAAATTTTTTGAGGATTAACCATGCAAGTTAAAACGTTATTAGAACTTCAAAAAGATAAAAAAATGTGGGAATTATTTAAATATAATAGTTATTGGATTAAAGATTTAAATAGAAATAGTAGTACTATTAAAATGTATAAAGAAAATATGAAAATTAAGTATCACTTAAGAACTACCGATAAAATAAGTGATGCTATTGATAATATTGATATTATAAGTAATGTTTTATCTTCTTTAAAATAGTTAGTAAATTAAACGACAAATTTCCTAAATTTTTGTTTTAAGAAATTGACAATTATTTAGTTTTTCTATATACTAAAACAAAGGGGAAGATAACATGCGCATAAAATATAAAGGAATACTAGGTATTATTAGTTTTTTAATATTTGTTACTCTTGTCGTGGGAATATCTTATCTATTTTATGAACACAATGTCGCTCAAAATGATTATCTTGTCTTTGTGGAAGATGAATTATCCATTAATTATTTAAATACTAATATTATCCAAGATAGTGCCGAATATAAGTTTTCCATAACTAATACAAGTAATAATGAAGTTTATTATGAAATAAATTTAGTAAAAGAAAATAACGATTCTGATTTAATTTATGATTTAAATTGTTTAGAAACTGATATTAATATTAAAGAAGCTACATTAACTAAAGATGATTTAAATAGTATTGTCAATAAAAGTATTGACCCTAAAGAAACGCATAATTATCGTCTTAAATTAACTAATAATTTAACTTCTGTTAAAATTGAAGTTAAAAAAGTCGAAACTTTAACCGAATATTTTGCTCAAACTATTATTAAAAATAGTGATCCTACAACTTTAATTAAAGATTCTGATGATTATGGTGATACTTATTATTTTAAAGGAAATGTATTAAATAACTATGTTAAATTAAATGATACTTTATGGCGCATAGTCCGTATTAATGGCGATAATACTATTCGTTTAGTTTTAGATGGTGTTTTAGAAGATGCCAATAGTTATAATTCAACAAATAATGATTACGAAGAATTTACTATTACAACAATTCATAATGCTATAGAAGCTTATTTTAATATTTATTTAGTCAATAATCCCTCAATTGTCAATTCCAAATTTTGTCAAGAAAATGGTAAAACAAATACTTTAGAAAAAGTAATCTACAACGCTTATAATCGAATAACTATCAATAATATTCCTACTTTTAATTGTTTAGGAACTACTTATGTAAGCAAATTTGGTTTATTAAGTATTGATGAAGTAGTCTTTAGCTTAGTTAATGAAGATAATAATGTTAGTTCTTATTTAATTAATAGTGATATATCTAATTCCTGGTGGACTTCTTCTTTAGCTTTAGCTACTGATAATAATTTTATCCCCTTTAGTATTAGTACAAAAGGCGAAATTGAAACTAAAAATAATGGTACGGAATATTTAGGAGTACGTCCGGTTATTAATTTAAGTCGTAATACTCTCGTCGAGGGTACTGGTACTCTAAATAATCCATATATTCTTATGTAAATTCTTGTAAAATGTTTGAAAAATAAATGTAAATGATTAAATAGGGCTTTATTCTTAAGCCTTTTTTTGATACAATATTAATAAGTGGTGATATTATGAATACTATTCAAGATATTATAGGTTTTATTAAATCATTATCTTATTTAGATATCTTATTTTTCTTTTCGGTATTAATTTTAATGTTACTAGTTATCATTTTAATCTATTTTATTAAAGAAAATAATATGGAAGATGAAGATATTAATTTACCTAAAACTCCTCATAAAGAAGAAGATGCTATAGTTAGTTTACAAGAAATAACTCAAGCTTTAGAAGATGCTCAAGATAATGAACAAGTAGTTGATGAAAATATCAGTAAATATGAAGCTGAACAAGAAGAAAAAGCTATTATTAGCTACGAAGAATTAATTAAAAGAAAAAATTCTTATGCCCTTAATTACGTTGAAGAAAATACCGATAATGATGAAGTTGAGGTAAAACAAGTCGATTTAAATAATTTAATTTATACTAAAGAAGAAAAACCTCCAAAAATGAAAGTATCAGTTATATCCTATGAAAAAGAAGAAGCTTTTTTAGAAGCTCTTAAAGCTTTAAAAGAAACTCTAAATTAAGAAATGCTGGCGATAATATGAAATTTAAAATAATAACTTTAGGTTGTAAAGTTAATACTTATGAAAGTGAATATATGTTAGAATCCTTACTTAAAGAAGGATTTATTTATGATGCAGAAAACCCGAGTATTATTATTATTAATACTTGTAGTGTTACTAATACTGCCGACTCTAAATCTTTAAAAATAATTCGTCATGAAAGAAGAGAACATCCTCAAGCTTTAATCGTGGCCTGTGGTTGCAGTGTTCAAAATAATGAAGAACCATATCAAGATTTAGATATAGTTATTGGTAATAAATATAAAAGTAATATTGTTTCTTTAATTAAAGATTATTTAAAAAATAAAAAGAAATATATTAATGTTTTAAAAAACCGAGATTTACCTTTTGAAGATATGCAAGTATCTAAGTTTACTACCCATACTAGAGCTTTTATTAAAATTGAAGATGGCTGTAATAATTTCTGTTCTTATTGTATTATTCCTTATACCAGAGGAACTACGCGTTCTAAAGATTTTAATAAAGTAATCGAGGAAGCTAAAACCTTAGTATCTAATAATCATCGGGAAATTGTTTTAACCGGTATTCATACAGGAGCTTATTCTAATAGCAATCACGATTTAAGCGATGTTATTATTGAGTTAGCTCAAATTCCTAATTTAACCAGAATTAGATTATCATCTGTCGAAATTACGGAGTTAACACCAAAATTTATGGAAATGTTAAAAACTACTCCTAAATTTTGTGATCATTTACATATTCCTTTACAAAGTGGTTCTGATAATATTTTAAAGATAATGAACCGCCATTATGATTTAGCTTATTTTAAAAAACAAGTTAAGGAAATAAGAGCAATTAGACCGGATATTGCCCTAACTACTGATGTTATTGTTGGTCATCCTTATGAAACTGATGAGGACTTTATAAATACTTATAATTTTTGTCAGGAAATTGGTTTTAGTAAAATTCATGTATTCCCATATTCTAAAAGAAATGGTACTAAAGCTGCCTCAATGCCCCAAGTTGATAGTAACATAAAAAAAGAACGAGCCCAAAAATTACTGGCTTTATCTAAAACCTTAG
Organism: uncultured Bacilli bacterium; assembly: GCA_947625315.1. Taxonomy (GTDB): domain Bacteria; phylum Bacillota_I; class Bacilli_A; order RF39; family UBA660; genus Caccenecus. The sequence goes on from CANQOE010000022.1 coordinate 7,570, forward strand.
AAGAGGCTTATTTAAAGAAATTTATTAACCAAGAAGTAGAAGTTTTAACCGAAGAATATAAAGATGGTTATACAATAGGATTTACTTCCAATTATCTTAAAATATCTATTAAAGCTAAAATAAGTTTAAATACTTTAGTTCAAGTTAAAATAACTTCTTTAAAAAATAATCAAGCATATGCAATTTTAGCTTGCTCAAAAGCCAAAATAAGTATATAATTAAAGTAGGTGAAAAAAATGGAAAAGAAAATAACAATTAATAATACGGATTTAACGCATTTAATTCGGGAAGTCGCCGGTTTAGAACCAGGTGCAACTAAAATGCTTGTAGCATCCATTAGCAAAACTAATGAAGCCGAGTTTACTTTTACAAGTACTGATGAAACTATTAAAGGTAATATTAATAAAGCCTTAACTAGAGGTTATAAATTAACTAAAGACTTTTTTCACCAAGTTAAAAGTAAAATAAAAAAATCTTTAAATGAATTAGCTCGTCCGGAAATTGATTTAGACTATTATGTTGATGAAAAGGGTAGACCTTATACTATCAATGAATTTAATACTCGCGAATATGAAGATCCTCGGGGCTTTAACTATTATATAAGTCATGATTTAGATGGTAAAGAAGTACCGTGGGTTAAAATGGATGATAAAACTAGAGGTACTTTTCTAGATGAAGATCGTACTAAATTACTAGTTGGTAATAAATTATATATGGTCGATGAAAATATGCAACTTGATTATGATCATGCAATGGATTATATTGGACCTCGTAGATAGGAGTATTTATGAATTACATCAAGGGTAAATTTCGCAATATTATCTATCAAAATAAAGATAATGGTTATGTCGTTGGTATCTTTAAAATTAAAGAAACTAATACTTTAGAACTAACTAGTTATATTAATAAAACTTTAACTATTACGGGTACTTTTTTAGATGTCAATTTAGAAGAAAACTATATTTTATATGGCGAAATTAAAGAACATGAACGTTATGGTTTTCAATATAATGTAGCATCTTATGAAAAAGAAGAAATTAAAGGTATTGATAATATTAAAAAGTTTTTAGCTAGTTCTTTAATTAAAGGTTGTGGCGAAAAAACCGCCCAAAAAATAGTTGATACTTTAGGAGAAGATGCCCTAAATTTAATTAAAGAAGATGTTAAAGTTTTAGAGCAAATTGAAGGCTTAAATGAAGCTAAAGCGAAAATAATTCGCGATTCTATCTTAGAATATAGTGATGCTGATGATTGTGTTTTAAAATTGACTAATTTAGGCTTTTCCATGAATGAAGCTACCAAAATATATAAAAAATTTCAAACCAGAACGAAATATATTTTAGAAACGGATTTATATATTCTTAGTGAAATTATTGAATTTAATAAAATTGATAATATTTATTTAAACAATCATGAAGAAACTGATAGAATACGGCTTAAAGCTTGTATGTTAGAAGCTATGAAGCGTTTAGCTAACATCAGTGGGGATACTTATTTTTTAGAAACTGAAATAAAAGATGCTTTAAAGCAAGAGTTTAATTTATTAATTGATGATATCTTATTTGAAGAAGTAATCTATGAACTGGAAGAAGAACAAAAAATTGTTAAAGAAAATGATTTATATTACTTAGAAGATATATATCAAGCTCAAGAAGATATTGTTGATTATTTATATTCTCTAAGCAATAATAATTGTTTACCTATCTATGACTTTGAAGAATCTTTAAATATTTTAGAAAATACTAATCAAGTTTATTATAACGAAGACCAAAAAAGAGCTATTAAAAATGCTTTAGAAAATAAAATTACGATTATCTCGGGAGGACCTGGAACTGGTAAAACGACCATTATTAAAGCGATCGTTAATTTATATCAAAAAATCCATAATTATTCTAATATGGAATTAATGGCTCATGTTGCTTTACTTGCTCCCACGGGAAGAGCTAGTAAAAAAATGAGTATGGCTACTTCCATGCCCGCGATGACAATTCATCGTTATTTAAAATGGAATAAAGATGCTAATAACTTTGGGATTAATGAATATCATAAAGCTTTAGAAGATTTAATAATAGTCGATGAAATGAGTATGATTGATATAAATTTATTTAGTGCTCTTTTAAAAGGTATTAAAAGTAATGTTCAACTTATTTTAGTTGGAGATGTTTTTCAATTACCATCAGTTGGACCTGGTTTAGTTTTAAGTGATTTAATAGCTAGTGAATTATTTACTTTTTGTCCTTTAGAACAAATATATCGTCAAAGTGCTAATTCTTATATTCCTTATTTAGCTTTAGAAATTAAAAATAAAGATATATCTGAAGATTTTATTACTCAAAAAGATGATTATAATTTCTTAAAAGTAGAAGCCCCTAATATTAAAGATATGATTACTAAAATATGTTTAATGAGTAAAGAAAAAGGTTTAAATGAAAATGATATTCAAATATTAGCTCCGATGTATAAAGGCGAAAATGGTATCGATAATTTAAATATTATATTACAAAAATTATTTAATCCCCCAAACCCTAATAAAGAAGAACTATCTTTAGGAGAAATTACATATAGAGTTAATGATAAAGTATTACAACTTCAAAACAATCCCGATTGTAATGTTTTTAATGGAGATATAGGCTATATAAATAAAATAGTTAAAGAAAAAGGGAAAACTACGATAATTATTGATTTTGAAGGTAATAAAGTAGAATACACTTTAAAAGATATGAACCAAATAAAACATGCTTATGCTATAACAATTCATAAAAGTCAAGGTAGTGAATTTTCTCATGTAATTCTTCCTATTACTAAAAATTATTATAAAATGCTTTATAATAAACTTATTTATACAGGGGTATCTCGAGCTAAAAAAAGTTTAGTTATTATTGGCGAACCTCAAAGCTTTTTAATGGCCGTCAATAATGATTATGCCACAAACCGTAAAAGTATGTTAAAAGAAAAATTAATGCATAAATTTTTAAATATTAATTCATAATAATAATGAGGTGAAACTTATGAAGAAAATGATGACATGTAGTTTAATAGCAATGGCCGCTGGTGCTGGAATGATGATGTATGCTTTAAATAATAAGAATACTAAAAACAAAGCTACAAAAGTTGTAAATGATGCTATGGATTTAGTAAGTAATAAAATAAATGCGATGAAATAGAATTATCGCATTTTTATTTATGTAAAAAAATGTCAAAAAGATGAATAAAATATAAAAAGTACTTGTATACAACACCCCCTTTGTTGTATACTTTAAGTATAGCAAATAAAACTAAAAAATGTGGTAAATTAATAATAGAAAAGGAGTAAAAAATAGAATGAAAAATCAAGAAAGTCGTATAGGGGGGGGGGGTTATTAAATAGAAAGAAA
>CANQOE010000023.1 GCA_947625315.1 uncultured Bacilli bacterium
AAACATCATAACGTATTTAATCCGGCTTGACAAGGTAAAAAGTATAGCTTATAATATAAATGAAAAGAAATTTATAACGATATTAAGGATAATAAATGCTATAGATATAAAAGAAGTAGAGAAATACATAAGAAAGGATGATGAAATAATGGAAAGTATGTATCAATTTTTAAAAGAATGGAATGAAAATAATGCAAAGAATGGATTTGAAGAGTATATGGGAGAGAAATTATATGAAGCCCAAACAAAGGGCAAAGTTGAAGAAAAGAAAAATGTTGCCAAAAAAATGTTATCTAAAAACACATCATTAGAATATATTACCGAGATTACCGGTTTAAGCAAAAAAGAAATTTTAGCATTATAAAACTACTTCAATGGCGAAGTAGTTTTTCTTCTATGGAAGAATATCTTTTAATGGATCATCGTTTAAATCTGTGTCTTCTTGATTATTGGAAAAATCATTATTATCATATTCATTATTATTTGGGGTATCATTATCTTCATCATCACCTTCTGGAGCACTGCCCGAATTAATATAAATAGTTAATTCTTCAATACCATTTAAGAGATAGCCATCTAAAATACTTTGATTACCAATTAATCCGGGATTAATATTGACATTATAATATTCACTTTCATTAGTAACCATTTCTTTATTTAAAACTATATTGTGATTTAAACACCAAGTTTCAACTTCTTCAATACTCTTACCTATAAAGTTAGGCATTGTTTCTAATATTTTTCCGGTTCTAATTCCTTGACCAGTTGGTTTAGTAGTAAATTCTTCGTAAGCATCAAAATCAAAAGTTTTTATTGGTTCTTCTTTTTCGAGTTCTAGATTCACTTTCATTAATTTTACAATCGCTTCTAAAGAACCAGGATAATGACCAATCGCAGAACGCATTTCACCATTAGAAGATAAACGAACTGGTAAGTTATAATATTCTAAATATGTTTTTTGAATAGTTACAAATTCACCATCATTTAAAGAATTTAAAAGCATATTTTTTAAAACTTCATAAAAAGATAACATAGTATTTTTAGACATATTGGTATTTAAATTTTTCGTTATAGCATTTAAGATTTCTTCTATTTTATTAATATTATCTTTATTCGCGGCTTTTTTAGCAATAGCTTCGACAATTTGTTGTTGATGTTTGTTGCGAGCAATATCACTTAAAAGATAAGCATGACGACAACGAGCATAGGCTAAAGCTTCTTCACCATTTAAGTGTTGCATACCTGGTTCAATACATATTAATTGGTCTCCAAATTGTCTTAAAGAATTTTGCTCACATATTTTTCCTTTGTATTCATTTATATAACTAGAGTAGTTAGGGGCTTCAACATCAACATCAATTCCATCTAAAGCTTCCACTAAATCGACAACCCCTTTAAAGTTTATTTTTAAATAATAATCAATATCTATTCCTGTAAAAGCTTCGACAGTATCTATAACACAATTAGTACCATAAGCAGCTGAGGAATTTATTTTACCATAACTATTATGATTACAAGTAATAGGCACAAAGGTATCTCTTGGGATACTAAACATCGTGGCATTTAAAGTTTTAGGGTTAAATGTTATAAGCATTAGAGTATCTCCATTAAAACGAGCATTAGCTTCTAAGCCATCAATCGTGGAATCAACACCCATTAAAAGAATAGTAAATGGTTCGGTTAAACTTTTATTACTAGCAATAGTTTTATCTTGATTGGCCATCTTTTGAGAGTAAGAATAAGCTATTTTAGTATTACTAATGCCTTTAAATTCATCTTCACTAAAAATAGTTAAATAATCGGAACTTAAAAAGATACCATCAACTTTCTTTTTTAATAAATCATCAATCATTTCATAATAACTGGAATATTCTTTAGTTTCATTTTTAGTTAATTTTTCTTTTTTAATTAATTCTTTAGCTAAAATGTTACCTTCAATATCATCTGTACTATTAATAAGTCCTAAAATACTATCACTTTCAATAGAAGTGGTATTTAAAGTAACAAGATTGGTTGTATAAGTTATATAATCTTCTTCGGCTAAATTATCAATACTATTATAAATTATATTTATATAATGATTGCTATAAGAAAAAACAATAACAAAAGCAATAGTTAAAAAAGAGGTTAAAATAATGGTTATATTTCTTTTTAAAATTAAATTGGTTAAAGACCAGATTAAATAAATAATAGCCCATATACCAAAGATACCGATAATAATAAATCTAATAATAGTTTCAATACCACTTAAACCAATAAGGTTTTTAAATAGGGTAATATAGCCTATTAAATAGATGATAAAAATTATAAATGTTATAATTAAAAGAACTTTATTAGCTTTTTTTAATTTGTTAAATAATACTTTCATTTTTTCAACCCTATCTTTGAATATTATATAATATATTTTGATTGCTTGCAATAATTTTATGCATTTTTTTAAGGGAGAACATTGTTTGACAAAAAATTGACATAAAGATAAGGCAATTACTTGTTTAAATAAGTATTATATATTATAATTATTATAGACAGTCAAAGGAGGTAAAGTATGAAAAAGTTAAAATTTTTTTTAAGTTTTATTTTTGTCTTTTTTTGGCTAATTATAGGAGTAAATGCTCTAAGTAAATATGTCGTATTAATGGATTCAGTAAATATAAGAAAAGGGCCAGCGACTACTTATGGAAAGTATGCTACAGCAAAACTGGGAAGTAAATATTACTTAAATAGTGAAAATATTATAAGAGATGAACAACAAAATGGGTCATGTGATGCTGGTTGGTATCAGATAAATTATAATGGAAGTGTAGCTTATGTTTGTAGTGAATATGTCAAAGTATATGATAGTTCAGTAACAGATACAGGGACTCCCGATAATGATTGTGAAAAGGATTTAAGTAATAAAGGTTTTCCTAGTTCTTATTATAAAAGTTTATGTAGTTTAAAAAATAAATATTCTAACTGGAATTTTGAACCAATTATTACAGGATTAGATTTTAATACAGTGGTAGCACAAGAAAGTAAATGTGGTAAAAGTTATATTGAAACTAATGATATAAATTATCAAGATACTAGTTGTACAAGTATTTATTCTTCATCTAGTATTTGGAAACCTGCTTCTTTGGGGGCTGTTCGTTATTATTTAGACCCGAGAAACTTTTTAGATGAAAAAAATATTTTTGCTTTTGAAACGTTATCTTATAATAGTTATTTAGAAAGTGGCTATATAAGTGGAGTTGCGCAAGTATTAGCTAATGCTTCTTTTTATAAATATCACTCAAGTGTTGGCAATAATTTAAGTGAAGTTATGAATGATGTAGGAAAAGAAATGAATGTAAGTCCAGTATTTATTGCTTCAAGAGTTTTACAAGAATTAGGAAATACAGATAAGTTATATAATCTTTATAGTGGGGTTTATCCTAATTATACTAATTATTACAATTTTTATAATATTGGCGTAAGTGATTCTTGTGCGAATACTAAGGGAACAACAATATGTGGTTTAGAAACGGCTAAATCACGAGGTTGGTATGGGCTAAATGCGGCGATTAAAGGGGGAGTAGAAACTATTAGTAATAATTATATTAAGAAAAATCAAAATACGCGATATTTTCAAAAATATAATGTTAATCCAAGTGATCCAAATAAACTATATTTGAATCAATATATGACAAATATTCGGGCGCCATATGGAGAAGCTTCAACTGCTTATAGTTCTTATAATAAGGTTAATGCGCTTAATTCAACATTTACATTTTCGATTCCGGTTTATGAAAATATGCCTAATATGACAATGTTACCAACTAATTCTAGTGATAATCAAAGTAATGGGGCAGTTGGCGAAACTAACGTTTTACCAATGGTTCCTTCAACAACTGAAGCTAATACAATTGTAACTAGCAGTGGGTATAAATTAAGTAATAATGTTGTAAATGGAGTTAATCCAGGAACTGATGTAGCCAGTTTTATAGCCAGTTTTGAAAGTGTATGTGGAAGTGGATGTGCGACAATTAAAAATTCCCAAGGCTCAGTTATTACAACGGGACAAGTTGGAACTGGTTATACAATTACAATAAAGGGTGCTGATACTAAAGAATATACTATTGTTATATATGGTGATGGCAATGGTGATGGGAAAATATCCGCGGTCGATTTATTGTTAGTTCAAAAACATATTTTAAAAGTTCAATCTCAACAAGGTGTTTATTTTAATGCAATTGATGTTAATAAAGATGGGAAAATATCGGCAGCAGATTTACTTCAAGTTCAAAAACATATTTTAAATATGGATAGTATAAATCAATAAAAAGGAGGAAATTTTATGAAAATCAAAAATATTATTTTAAAAGTGCTCTTAAGTATAATGGTATTTATTCCTTTAAATGTTAAAGCCGTAAGTGGTTCTATAAAAGTAGATGCTCCATCCAATGTGGTGGTAGGCAATTCTATTACAGTTAAAATAACATTATCTAGTTCAGCTGTTTTAGGAGCTTGGGAATTTGATATCAATTATGATAATAGTTATTTAACTTTAGTTTCTTCTAGTGCTGAATTTGGGGGAGACCATTTTAGCAATGCTGGCGATGGAAAAATTAAATCTAAAACTTATACTTTAAAATTTCAAGCTAAAAAAAATGGTAGCACAAATATTACCGTAGGTTCTACCGATGTTGTTGATTGGAATTATAATGATATAAGTATATCTAAAACTAATAAAAAAATTAGAATTATGACGGAACAAGAATTGCAAGATTCTTATAGTAAAGATAATAATTTAAAGTCTTTAGTAGTAAAAGCCGAAGAACAAGAATATGTGTTAGATAAAGAATTTGATAAAGATACTTTAGATTATAGTGTTACTTTACCAACGGGAATTACCAAAGTTAATATTGAAGCTACGAAAAATGATAATACAGCGACAGTTGATGGAGCTGGAGAAGTAGAAGTAACCGAAGGGGCTAACTTAATTAATATTGTAGTAACTGCCCAAAATGGGGATAGTAAAACCTATACTTTAACAGTTAATGTCGAAGACCAAAATCCAATTGAAGTTAAAGTAGATAAAGATACTTATGTTGTTGTTAAAAATGCAACATTACTTAATTCACCAGCAACATTTAGTGAAACAACAGTTAAAATAAATGATTTTGATATACCAGCTTTTTATAATAATGTGGCCGACATTACTTTAGTAGGTTTAAAAAATCCTAAGGGAGAAATTGAACTATTTATGTATGATGACGGTAATTATACAAAATATCAAGAAATAGATTTAAAAAGTCTGTTATTAATTCCTACTAAATTAACGGAAGAATTAAATTATGAAAAGGTTAGTGTAAATATTAATGATGCTAAAGTGGAAGCATATAAAATCAGTGATGATTATGTTATAATTAGTGCTAAAAGTTTAGAAACTGGAAAAACCAATCTTTATTTATATGGTTTAAAAGAAAAAACGGCTTTAAAATATGAAGATGAACTATTTGGAAAACAAAAAGAAACAATAAAGAATTATTCTTATATAATTATTAGTTTCGCAGTTATTTCGTTAATAATGTTAATTATTATCTTTAGTTTAATTCATTCTTTACATAAAAAACAAAAGAAAATGGATAAATTTTTACAAAAACAAGAAGCTAAACTAGAGGCTACAAGAAAACTCAATAATGTAGTAGAAGAAGTGAAAAAAATAAAAGAACAAGAAACTAAAAAAGAAAGAAAAGAAGAAAAGAAAAAAGAAGTTGTTAAAAAAGAGGAAGAACAAGTTAAAGTACAAGAAGTAGATAATAAAGTATCGGAAGAAACGGAAGAAATATATAATATTTTTGAAGATGACCGAAAAATGCGCAATAAAGTGAAGAAAAGAAATAAATAACTTGCAATCTTTCTTTTTTCTTGTTAAAATAATAAATAGAAAAACGAAAGACATGAGGAGTAAAAGAAGCGTTTTTATAGAGAACTAATAAATGGTGGAATATTAGTAAAATTAATCTTTGAAGGTTGCTTGTCTAGTTGGCATATTGCTCGCAGTTTGTTGCGTTATCAAAAATTAAGTTAAATGAAAAGGTGGTACCGTGTCTTTTAAAAGCACCCTTTAGGTATGACCTTTTTTTAATGGAAAGGTAGAATTAAAATGATTGAACTAGAAAAAAAATACGATCACAAACAAGTTGAAAAAGGTAAGTATGAAAATTGGAAAAATAATGGATATTTTGAAGCTAAAGAAGCTAAAAATAAATTTTGTATAGTTATACCCCCACCTAATGTAACTGGTAAGTTACATATTGGTCATGCTTGGGATACAGCAATCCAAGATGCCTTAATTAGATATAAAAGAATGAAAGACTTTGAAACTTTATGGGTACCAGGAATGGATCATGCGGGAATTGCCACCCAAGCTAAAGTCGATAAAAGATTGATGGAAAATGGGATTAATCCTAGGGAATTATCAAGAGAAGATTGGCTTAAACATGCTTGGGCTTGGAAAGAAGAATATGCCCAAAATATTCATGAACAATGGGCTAAATTAGGCTTATCTTTGGCTTATTCTAAAGAACGTTTTACAATGGATGAAGGGTTATCAAAAGCAGTTAATAAAGTATTTGTTGATTTATATAATAAAGGATTAATTTATCAAGGGCAAAGAATAATAAATTGGGATCCTGTTGCCAAGACAGCTTTATCTAATGAAGAAGTTATTTATAAAGATATTCCAGGAGCTTTTTATCATTTAAAATATAAAATAGTAGATAGTGATGATTATTTAGATGTGGCAACAACTCGGCCCGAAACTTTATTTGGGGATACAGCAGTAGCCATAAATCCTAGTGATGAAAGATATTTAAAATATCATGATAAAAAAGTTATCTTACCCCTTGTTAATAAAGAAATACCAATTATATTAGATGAACATGCTGATATAACTAAAGGAACTGGTGTAGTTAAAATAACCCCTTTTCATGATCCTAATGATTATGAAGTAGGTTTAAGACATAACTTAGAAGCAATTAGATGTATTGAAAATGATGGAACTATGAGTGCCACAGCTTTAAAATATGCCGGAATGGATAGATTTGAAGCTCGCGAAGCTATGTTAAAAGATTTAGAGAAGGAAGGATTACTCCTTAAAATAGAACAAATAACTCATAATGCGCCATTTAGTGAAAGAACAAATACGTTAATTGAACCAATGATTTCAAAACAATGGTTTGTTAAAATGCGTCCTTTGGCGGACAGAGTATTAGAAACCCAAAAAGATAAAAATGCTAAAGTTAATTTTGTTCCTAAAAGATTTGAGAAAATTATGAATCACTGGATGGAAATAACTTATGATTGGTGTATTTCGCGGCAACTTTGGTGGGGACATCGAATTCCAGCTTGGTATAAAGATGGTAAAACTTATGTAGGAGTTGAAGCTCCTAAAGAAGAAGGTTGGATTCAAGATGAAGATGTCCTAGATACTTGGTTTTCTAGTGCTCTATGGCCATTTTCAACTTTAGGTTGGCCTGATGATACGGAAGATTTAAGAAAGTATTACCCCAATAATGTATTAGTAACTGGTTATGATATTATTCCTTTCTGGGTTAATCGAATGACTTTTCAAGGTTTAGAGTTTTTAAATAAACGACCATTTGAATATTGTTTAATTCACGGATTAATTCGCGATAAAATGGGCCGGAAAATGTCTAAAAGTTTAGGTAATGGAATTGATCCTATGGAAGTTATTGAAGAATATGGAGCTGATGCTTTAAGATTTTATTTAACAACCGCGGTATCTAATGGTATGGATTTAAAATTTGATATGGATTCTTTAAAAGCAACTTGGAACTTTATTAATAAGTTATGGAATGCGGCAAGATTTGTTCTTCTAAATATTGATGATGTTAAAAATGAAGAAATAAAATTAGAAAAAGATGTCGATAAATGGATAATGAGTAAATATCAATTAACTATTAAAAATGTTACTAAATTTATGGATAAGTTTGAATTAAATAATGCGGGCAATGAAATATATAATTTTATTTATAATGATTTTTGTGATAATTATATTGAATTTGCTAAATTTAGTTTAGATGATAATAATACAAAAATGATATTAAAAACTATTTTAGAAGGTATTTTAAAGATGTTACATCCATTTATGCCTTATGTAACTGATGAAATATATTCGAAAATGGAAAAAGAAAATATTATGATTAGTGCTTATCCGGAATATGATAAAAAATTAGTCTTTAAAAAGGAACAAGAAAATGTAGAAGATATGATTGAGTTTATTAGTTTATATCGTAAAACTTATCAAGAAAATAAATTAGATAAATCAGTAGAAGTAAAATTTAATAATCAAAATGATTATGAATTAATTAAAAAAATGGTAAAAATTAATAATATTGTTGATAGTTCTAATAAGCAAGCTTATAATGTTCATTATAAAGATTATGATGTAACAATATATCATGAAAGGGTAGTAACAGAAGAAGATAAAAAAGCAAAAGAACAAGAAATTGCTACTTTAATGGCTTCAATAAAGAAAAGAGAAGGATTACTAAATAATCAAAACTTTGTTTTGAAAGCTCCTAAAGAATTAGTGGAACAAGAAAAAGAGAAGTTAGCTTTAGAAAAAGAGAAATTAGCTAAATTACAAGTGTAAATTTTAATTAAAATATGCTATAATTAATTAGTGATTAAATTCACTAATTTAATGTCTGCGTAGCTCAGTTGGATAGAGCAACCCCCTCCTAAGGGGTAGGTCGTGAGTTCGACTCTCACCGCGGACACCAGATTGGATTATTAACTTTTAAACTTTTATTTATATAATTGTTTTATAAGCTTTTAATATAAAAAATATGGGAGGTTTGTTTATATGAAAAATGAAAAAATATTTTCGGATGAATTAGAAAGAATTGTAGATGTAAAAAATAGTTTTATGGATTTTCTTCAAAAATTTAATGATGGTGATGTACGAATAAATAATGATTATATTTTATATCGCTCATCAAATGTAACTGATAATCATGAAATTAAACTACCCAATTCTCAAATAAGGTTGTATGGTTTAATATATAACTTTACTATTAAATTATTTGATACAGAAGAAGAGCTTATAAATTATGTTAAAAACGGTAATGAATCATATAAAAATGTTTGTGCCATTGATTATTTAGGAGATTTTGCGGGACGTAATTATGTAATTAAAATAACATATTTAGATGGCAAGTATGTTTTATGTACGCAATCAGAGGATTTTTTATTTCATTATGATTTAAATATAGAAAAAAGCAAAGAGGAACAAAAGCCTGTTTGGGAAGTGAAAGAGTGGAACTTAGAATCAATATATAATTATTTAGAATTAAAAGAAATTATTTTAGATAACCCTTTTAAAAATATCTTTAATTTGATACGTGGTAAAAAATAATTTATTAAACTAAAAGTATTGTCTAATAATTTTTGTTATGATATTTATTATAGATAAAGTAGTCTTTATAAAAAAGAATAGAGATACATTTGAACAAGTAATTAAATGCATCCTATATATGGTTATGAGAAAAGCACCTGAAATCAACAAAGATTGAAATCAGATGTTTTTTCTTTATCTAGGCTTTAATCCAAATTTATTGACTTTGCTATCTTATTATCTTATATTTATATTGTTGATATAGTATATTCTTTTTTATATTTAGAGAGGTGTTAAAATATGAAAAATGTTTTTAAAAATGGGAAATTGGTTGTTGTTATAGTTGGCATAGTTCTTGTTTTAGCAGGTAGTATTACTTTACTTGTTCTAAATTTAAATAAAAAGGAAGATACGCCAATTCATAAAGAAGAAACTCATAGTATGTATGTAAAAATCAATCCTTTTGTAAAACTTGTTTTTACGGAAGAATATGATATATGTAAAAACTCTGAAGGTATGGAATATGTATGTGGCGAAAAAACTAATAATGTTGTTGATTATGAGCTAATTAATGATGATGCTAAAAATTTTTATAAAGATTTAGACTTTAAAAATAAAAGTTTATATGATGCTGTTCTTATGTTATGTGAAACAGCCAAAGATAATGATATAGTATTTGAAGATTTAGAAATAACAACTGACAGTGATAGTATAAAAGTTGAAAATATTACAGATTATTTACAAGAAAAATCAAAGTATGAAGTTACTTATACTATAAATGTAAATTTTGAAGAACATATCGATGAAAATAAAATTGAAGAAGAAGACGAAGATATTGAAACGGAAGTATATGTCGTAACTTTTAATAGTGAAGGTGGTAGTAAAGTAGAAAGTCAGTCAGTTACTAAAGGAAGTAAAGTAAATAAGCCAGCTACACCAACTAAAAAAGGATTTAAGTTTGTTGAATGGCAATTAAATGGGAAAAAATATGATTTTGATACCGAAGTAACTGAAGATATAAAATTAAAAGCTAAATGGGAAAAAGAAAATACAAATAATAACCAAAGTACTAAACTTACTCAAAACGAAAATAATAATAACAACAATAGTAATAACAATAATCAAAGTACTAAACCAAATCAAAATGAAAATAATGATAACAATAATAATCAAACAACTAATCCTAGTGAAAGTGAAAACAATAGTAGCCAAACAACTAAACCTAACGAAAATAATAATAGTTCGGCTAATTCAAACACTAACGATAGACAAGGGGTAATAAACTTAAATGATAATGTATTATATATCTTGTCTGGTATTACTTCTGAAGATTATATGTCTTGGAAAATAAAAGATGTTTGTATAGGTAAAACTATAGCAGAGCTAAAAGAAGTAGATTCTAGCTATAATAAAGATGCATTAGATGCGGATAATGAATTTAATGATAGTACTTTAATAATTAAAGAAATGTTTTTGAAACCTAATTATGCTTTAAGCCTTTTAGATATATTCCCGGCTTG
>CANQOE010000024.1 GCA_947625315.1 uncultured Bacilli bacterium
TGATGATTTAGTAAGTGGGGAATCTACCTTTATGGTTGAAATGAAAGAAGCTCAAAATGCTTTAGTTAATGCTACTTCTAAAAGTTTAATTTTATTTGATGAACTAGGAAGAGGAACCGCGACTTATGATGGTATTAGTTTAGCTCAAGCTATTTTGGAGTATGTAGCTCTTAATATAAAATGTAAAACTTTATTTTCAACCCATTATCATGAATTAACATCTCTAGATACTAATTATGCCAATATTAAAAATGTTCATGTAGCCGCGAAAGAAGAGGGTAGTGAAATAACTTTCTTACATTCTGTTGTCGATGGTCCGGCTGATAAAAGTTATGGTATTCATGTAGCACGTTTAGCCAATATGCCTAAAGATTTACTTAAAAGAGCTCAAATAATTTTAAGTAGTTATGAAACTAAAGAGAAAAATCCCGAAAATGTGCAATTAGCTTTAAACTTTGCTGAACCTCAAAGAGATGAACTAAAAGATAAAATAAAAGCTTTAGATGTTATGCATATGACTCCTATAGAAGCTTTAAATACCCTATATAATTTACAACAAGATGCCCATAATAAAGAGTAAAAAATCGTAAAATAGCTTAAAATAAGCCAAAAAAACCTAAAAAAATAAAAAAATTAACAAAAATTTATTGATTTTACGTAACTTTTTTGATAATCTTAATATGTAAGGTAAATGGCCTTATCAATTAAGTTTTTGTAAGGAGGTTAAATTATTATGTCAAAAACTGAATTAGTAGAATTTGCTGCTGCTAAAGCTAATGTGTCTAAAGCAGAAGTAGGACGCGTATTAGATGCTTTATTAGAAGGTATCCAAGCTGGTCTAAAAAAAGAAGGAAAGGTTGCTTTAGTTGGATTTGGTACTTTTAGTGCTAAAAAAAGAGCAGCTAGAGAAGGAATTAACCCTTTAACAAAAGAAGCTATTAAAATACCTGCTAAAACTGTTGCATCATTCAAAGCAGGAAGCAAATTAAAAGACGCTTTAAATTAATTATAAAGAAACTGTTGAAATTCAACAGTTTTTTTATACTGAACAATTTTTCTAAAAATGTAAAATTGTTCACTCAACTGAACAATTTTCTTGACAAAAGCAAAATTGTTCACTATAATTATAGTAGGTGATTAAAGTGATTAAAAGAGAACATTATTTAAAACAAATTAGAGGTTTTTATGATTCAGACTTAATTAAAATTATCTGTGGTGTTCGTAGATGTGGTAAATCTATTATCTTAGAACAAATTATTAAAGAAATAAGTAAAAAAAGTAAAAATATTATTTATTTAAATTTTGAAGATGAATATAACCTTACAAATATATATAATAGTGAAAAATTACTTGAATATATAGCTAATAATCGTCAAGAAGGTAAATGTTATGTTTTTTTAGATGAAATTCATGAAGTTCAAAATTGGCAAAGTGCCGTTAAAACTTTAAGATTACATGATACATCGGTATTTATAACTGGTTCTAATTCTAAAATTTTATCTAAAGATTATACTGATGCTTTTTCGGGGCGTTATGTATCTTTTAGAATAAGACCATTTGTTTATAAAGAAATCTTAGAATATACTAAAGAATTAAATAAAGAATGTAGTATTACTGATTATCTTATATGGGGTGGTTTCCCTAAAAGATTTGAATTAAATGAAAATGATGTACTTACTTATTTAACCGATTTAAATGAATCAATAATTATTAAAGATTTAATTATTAGATTTAAAATAGCTAACGAAGAATTATTTAGAAGAATTGTTAATTATATCTTAATGTCTAATTCGCGGATATTTTCTTCCCGAAGTATTGAAGGTTATTTAAAAAATGAACATATAAAAGGTTCTATAAATACAATAATTAAATATTTAGGCTATTTAGAAAAAGCTTATGTTATAAATAGAATAAAACCCTATTCTTCTAAAACTAAAAGTGAATTAATGTATTATTTTAAAATATATGATGAAGATGTTTCTTTTAATTCTTTAAGATGTTTAAATAAAAGATATGATTTAACTCATAATTTAGAAAATATTGTTTATAATGAACTTATCTATATGGATTATGATTTAAAAGTATTAAATAAAACAGATGATGATAAAGAAATAGATTTTATTGCCAGTAAAAATGGTAAAGAATATTATATTCAAGTAGCATATTCTGTTGCGGACCCTAAAGCTTATGAAAGAGAATTTAGTGCTTTTAATATGCTTGATAATACTCATAAAAAAATATTAATTACTAATGATGATATTGATTATTCTACCAGTGTTATAAAGCATTTAAAATTAAAAGATTTCTTACTTATGGATTCTTTAGACAATATTTAAATAGAAATAATTGTATTTATATCTTCATCTTTAATAATAACTTTCTTATTTCTTTTAATACATTCTAAAGTATTACCTACACACCAATCCGCACTATAACCAAAAGTATTACATATATCTTTTAAATAAGTAATAGGTATATTAAATTTACCTCTTTCATAATTACTTATACAACTTCTATCTATATGCATTAATTTAGCTAATTCATCTTGATTTAAATTATTTACTTTTCTTATAATTCTTAATCTTTTACCTAAAAATAATCTATCTAATTCTGATTGATAGTTATATATACTTTTATTAAATTTAGTTGTTAAACCCAGAATATAATCTATTGGTACTTTAAAATAATAAGCTATTTTAACAAGCATTTTTATCGATATATCTGTATAACCATTTTCCCAACTATTAACTAAAGCTCGAGATATATTTAAGGCTTTAGCTAATTCTTTTTGAGTTATGCCTTTTATATCTCTTAATAGCCTCAATCTTATTTCAATAATAGTTAGGTTTTTATCCATAAAATATGCCATCCTTTTCATAAAATATTATCATTATTATAAACTTTTATTTCAATAAAAAGATATATTCGTGTCAAAAAAAGATATAAATACACACAAAAGTATTGAAATATGTATTTTTTTATAATATAATCAACTTAGAATATGAATAATAAGTTTAAAAATAAGCAAATTATTTATAGTAGGAGTTGTATTTATGAAAAAGAATAGTATAGCATTTATAGTGATAGGAGTAATAGTATTTGTATTATTAATAAGTGGTTTAAGTTATGCCTATTTATCCGTAAATGTAAAGAATAAAAATACATATACTTTTAAATCAGAATGTTTAGATATAGCCATAGATAATGTAAATCAGAATAGTTTAACAATAAATAATGCTGTACCAGTAAGTGATATCGAAGGAATAGAAAGTGAAGGATATAAATTTAGAATAACAAATAAATGTGAAGCAAGTACAAACTATAAAATAAGCTTAGAAAATATCAACGAAACAAATAATGAAAATATAAGAGCAAGTTTAAAAAGTGAAGGAAACTTTGATTATATAATAAAGACATTAAAAGAAGGAGAAACAGAACTATATACAGGGACAATAGAAAAAGAAGGAACTAAAGAATTTGAATTAAAAGAATGGGTAGAATATAATGCAACATTTACTGAAGTAGGAAAGAAAAAATATGAGAATAAAATAAAAGTAGAAGTAAACCCAGAGATAGAGCCAAAAGAAAGTGATATAAGAATAACAATAGGAGATAATAAAGCAACAATAACAACAAAAGAAGAAAACTTACAATATTGTATAGGAAGAATAAATAAATGCAATAACTATGAAACTACATTACAAGGAAATGAAATAAATTTAGAAGATGAAGGGAAGAAGATAATCTGTGTAAAAGGTGCCAACCAAGAGATATGCAACATAGGAGGAAACTATTATGGAGAAGGAACAGAAGAAAATCCTTACCAAATTCAATATATTGAAGATTTAGTAATGTTAAGCAATAAAACAAATAATGGAACAACATATGAAGCAGAATATTTCAAACTAACGAGAGATTTAGACTTTGAAAACATAAATGATTATAGAACAAGAGATGAAACTTTAAAAACAAGTTTAACAACTGGAAGTGGCTTTACTCCAATAGGAAACGAAATAAATCATTTTAAAGGAACATTTGAAGGAAACAATAATAAAATATCAAATTTACATATAAACAATATTATAGAAGGTAATAGAGTTGGTTTCTTTGGATATATAGAAAATGGAACAGTAAAAGATTTAACAATAAGTGGGGAAGTTAAAACAACGGTTGCAGCAGATATAGGAGGATTAACAGGAAGATTAAATAATAGTACAATATATAATATAAAAAATGAAGCAACAGTAACAAGTGAAGTTGATGCTTCAGCAATAGGGGGCCTTGTAGGTTCAACAATGAATAATATAAATATAATAAATTGTATAAATAATGGAGATGTTACAAATGGAATGTATAACGGAGGAATAGTTGGAGGTTTAGATTCTGCTTCAGTGCTATTTATTGATAATTGTAAAAATTATGGTAATATATCAATAAATAAAGGGAGTAATTCTACTGTTAATGGCGGAATAGTAGGAATGTCATATATTAATAGCACAAGTATTCACATAAAAAATTCTGAAAATCATGGTAATGTATTTAATAATAGAAAAAATACACCTAAATCTATAGGTGGTCTAATTGGTGCAAATTATGGTGCTCAAACGATTATTGAAAACTGTTTTAATACTGGAGAAATAGGTAATGATAATATCTTAAATGATGTGTTTTATGAACAAGTTGTAGGAGGCTTAATTGGAGCTGTTGAAAGTAATGAAAAATATACTATAATCCGAAATTCTTATAATACAGGTAAAATATTAAACGGATATATAAATGGAGGAATTGTAGGATATAATGTAATGTCAAATTTAATAATAGATAAGTGTTATAATACCGGAGAAATTAATTCAATACTAAAATTTAATATAGATGATGCCTATAATCAAACAATGGGTGGCTTAATTGGAGCTAGTAATTTATATGGAAACGTAAAATCATATGTAATAAATTCATATAACAAAGGAAATATTTTTAATGGCAATGAATTGAAAAGTTATAATTATGCAGGTGGATTACAAGGACACGCAAACTATAATGATACATATATTATCAATTCTTATAATATAGGAAAAATACAAAGAACTGGAGAAAATGGAATCTATGCCATATATGGAGGAATAATTGGTGAAAGTGATGCTCAAAACACTAAGTTACATATTAATAATGCTTATAATTTAGGAGAAATAATATGCGATAAACCTTTATCTGCTTATTTTAAAACTTATAGTATAATAGGTTCAATTGAAGAACAAAATGTTAAATATAATATATCTAATACTTTTTATAAATCTGGAACAAAACCAAATAGTATTGAAAGTATAGGAACCCCAATGAGTGAAGAAGATATGAAATCAGTTAAATTAGTAAATCAATTAAATAATAATTTAAAAGATATAGATATATCAGATATAAATCAAGAATTAAAAGAAAAAGGTATAATAAACGAAGGAGAAGAAATAACGTTATCTAGTTGGTATTTATCAAGTGAAGGTTATCCTACTTTAAATAACAATTAAAAAATACTTGTATAAAACAACACTCTGTGTTATCTATTCAATTAATTATAAAAAAGCAATTATATCTTTTATCTTTGCTTTTTTTTTGATATAATTTTTATAGTGGGGTGAATAAGTTATGTTAGTACCTTTAAAAATAACTACGGAATATTCATTACTTAAAAGTACCATTAAAATCAAAGATTTAATTACTTTTTTAAAAGAACATAATTTATCTACCTGTAGTATAGTTGATGATAATTTATTTGGCGTGCAAGATTTTTATCAAAATATGCTTAAAAATAATCTTAAACCTATTATTGGTTTTAGTATAAATATTAATAATTTAGCTATTTATTTATATGCTAAAAATATTAATGGTTATCATAATTTATTAAAAATTCATACTTTAAAAGAATTTCATAATTTAACTTTAGATACTATAAAAGAATATTTAGAAGATATTAAAATAATTATACCTTTTAATTCTAAAGATTTATTAGCTAATTTTTCTAATGCTTATATAGGTTATTCTAATAAAGAAGAAAAAGTAGCTAGTTTATTATTAACTAATAATGTTGTTTATTTAAAAGATGTTAGATGTTTAACTAAAGAAGATACTATTTATTTAAAATATTTAGAAGCTATAGATAAAGGTGTTTTAGTTAAAGATATATTAAGTGATTATTCTCTTAATTATTTAAATTTAGATGTGTATTCAGATGATATTAAAACAACTATCGATTTTGCAAAAGACTTAAATGTGGAATTTACTAATAAAGAGCGCTATATACCAAAGTATAATTCTGATGTTGATTCTTTAGCTTATTTAGTTAGTTTAACACATAAAGGTTTAGCAAAAAGATTAAATAATCAAGATAATCCGGTCTATACCAAACGTTTAAATTATGAATTAAGTGTTATTAAAAATATGGGTTTTGTCGATTATTTTTTAATCGTTTATGATTATGTCTTATATGCTAAAAAAAATAATATTTTAGTAGGTCCAGGCAGAGGTAGCGCGGCCGGATCTTTAGTTAGTTATACTCTTGGTATTACTAATGTTGACCCTTTAAAATACCATTTGTTATTTGAACGTTTCTTAAATCCCGAAAGAGTTAGTATGCCTGATATAGATATTGATTTTGAATATACAAAAAGAAATCAAGTAATTGACTATGTTAAAAATAAATATGGGGAAGATAAAGTTGCTTTAATCATGGCTTTTGGTACTCTGGCTTCTAAACAAGCCCTAAGAGATGTGGCTCGAGTTCTTGATGTTCCTTTAGATTTAACTAATAAGTTTGTTTCTTTAATAAATGCTAAACTTACCTTAAAAGAAAACTATAATCCCAGTGTTCAAAATTATTTAGATAATTATTCTATTTTAAAAAACGTTTATAAAATAGCTTTAAAATTAGAAGGCTTAAAAAGACATATATCTACTCATGCTGCTGGTGTTGTCATTTGTAGTGTTCCTCTAGATAATTTAATTCCGATAATTAATAATGATAATTTTATTATGACTGGTTTTGAACATCAATACTTAGAAGATTTAGGTATTTTAAAAATGGATTTTCTAGCTTTACGTAATTTAACTATTATTGCCCAAGTTTTAGATTTAATTAAAGAAAATACCAATGAAACAATTGATTTAAATGCTATTAATTTAAATGATGCCGAAGTATTTAAGCTATTTTGCAATGGGGATACCGAAGGTATTTTCCAATTTGAAAGCAGTGGTATGCGCAATTTAATGCTTAAATTAAAACCAACAACTTTTTCGGATTTAGTAGCTTCTGTTGCGCTTTTTCGTCCTGGGCCTATGCAAAATATTGATATGTTTATTGCTCGCAAAAAAGGAATGCAAAAAATAACTTATTTAGATCCAGCTTTAGAACCCATTCTAAAAGAAACTTATGGCATAATTATCTATCAAGAACAAGTTATGCAAATCTTACAAACCATCGGGGGCTATAGCTATGCTGAGGCTGATAATATTCGCCGCGCTATGAGTAAGAAAAAAGAAGAAATCATTAAGGCGGATAAAGAGCATTTTATTTCTTCGGCTTTAAAAAGAGGTTATAAAGAAGATTTAGCTACGAGTATTTATGAATTAATATTAAAATTTGCTAATTATGGTTTTAATAAAGCCCATTCGGTATCTTATGCTCTAATTGGTTATCAAATGGCTTATCTAAAAGCTAATTATCCTTTATATTTTATTACTAATCTTTTAAATATGAGTATTGGTATTGAAACTAAAACTAAAGAATATATTATCGAAGCTAAAAATAAAGGTATCAAGATTATTAAACCCGATATAAACATGAGTACTAATGCTTATTTAATCAAAGATAATAGTTTAGTTTTACCTCTTTTAACTATTAAAAATTTAGGAGAAAGTAGTACTAATTTAATCTTAGAAGAAAGAACTAAAAATTGTTTATTTAAAGATTATTATGATTTTTTAATTAGAGTAAGTAAATTAATTAATAAAAAAGCTTTAACTATGTTAATTTATGCGGGTTCTTTAGATAGTTTTAATTTAACTAAAAAAACAATGATTGAAAATTTAGATATTGCCCTAAATTATGCTTCTTTAGTTCATGATATTGATGTTTCTTTAATTGAAAAACCAGCTTTAGAAATAAAAGGTGAATATTCTAAAGAAGAATTAAGAGCTCAAGAATTTAGTTGTTTTGGTTTTTATTTAACTAATCATCCGGTAGCTAAATATCAAGCTCAAAATATAACTAAATTAAATAAATTAGAACTTAATTTTGATAAAAGAATTCAAACTGTGGCTTTAATTGAAAAAATTAAAACTATTAAAACTAAAAAAGGAGATAATATGGCTTTTTTAACAATCTCTGATGAAGAAACAACTAGTGATTTAGTTATTTTTCCAAGTTATTATTATATACTTGCAAATTTACATATTGGTGATATAATAATGATTCAGGGTAAAGTTACAAAAAGATTTGATAAATATCAAATAAATGGTGATAAAATAACGAAAGTAGTAGGTGATTAATTATGCATGATTTAAAATCTTTCTTTAAAAGTATTAATTTTGAATATGATGAAAAAACTTTTGCCAATGTCGAAATAGCTAAAGTAGTTTTAAATAAAAAACAAGAAGTATTTAATGTTTATTTACATAGTCCTAAAGTATTACCTTATGAAGTCATGAATAAATTAATTACTTCTAATTATTTAATAAATAATATTTATAAATGTTTAATACATATTAGTTATGAAGAAATAACGAAAGCTGATGTTTTAAATTATTTACAAGAAATAGTTAAAGAAATAGTTTTAAATAAACCATCTTTAATAAGTTTAGAAGAAAGTATTCCCAAAATTGATGATGATATAATAATATTTGAAGTAATAAGTACTACGGAAGAAGAAGCTATTAAAAAAGAAGCTTCCAAAATTACTCAAAAATTAGACCAATTAGGTTTAAATGATTATTTAATAACTACTAAAATCAATGAAGAAGCTCAAAAACAAGTAGCGAGTGTTATTGAACAAATAAAAGCTCCCGTTGCTTATCAAGAAGTTAAAAAAGAATACGATCCTGGAGAAGTAATTATTGGCAAAACTATTACCAAACCAACCTCTTCGATAGCTTCAATTAACAATGTTACTAAAAATGTGGTTTTAGAAGGTTATATTGAAACTATTAGTTATTTAGAAAGAGATAATATTAATATCATTACTTTAAGTATTTGTGATAATGAAAAAAGTATGCTAGGTAAAATATTTCTTCGCGATAAAGAAGAATATCAAAGTATTAAAGAAACTTTAATTGAAGAAATGTGGGTTAAAATATATGGCAACGTCGAATATGATAATTACTCTAAATGTTTAGCTATGTCTATTCGTTCTTTAGAAAAAATTGCTTCTCAAGAAATAATTACCATAACTAGTAGTGACCCTAATATGATTATTGGGGAACACGTCGAAGGAGAAGTTACTAAATTAGAAAATGTTTTAGGGGGCGAATCCAATATTATCGTGGAAGTTTATCCATTTGGCAGTGAAACTTTAGAAAAAGATACTATTAATATTTTAACTCTAAAGGTGAGTGATAATACATCTTCGATCTTAGCTAAAGCTTTTAAAAAGAATAAACGCGAATTTAGTCAAATAAAAGATTCATTAAAAAAAGCCCAAAAAAATAACAATTGGCTCCGTATTTTTGGCAATATTGAATTTGATAATTATTCTCATGATAATGTTTTAAATATTACATCTTTAGAAATGATTGCTTCAAAAGACGTTGTAAGAATAGATAATGCTCCCAAAAAAAGAGTTGAACTTCATGCCCATACTATGATGAGTATGATGGATGGTGTTATTCCAAATGATGAAAAAGATCCTAATAATCTAGTTGATTATGTATATCGTTTAGGACAAAAAGCCATCGCGGTAACTGACCATAATGCTTTGCAAGCTTATCCTAATCTCTTTCACGCGGTTAATAAAATTAATAAAGGCAAAGATGCTCAAGACCATTTTAAAGTTATATATGGAACGGAATTAAATGTTGTTAATGATGATATTGATTTCATTCATAATTTAAAAGATTATTCGCTTTTAAATCAAGAATATGTCGTATTTGATACCGAAACAACTGGCTTATATGTTGGCAGTGATCAAATGATTGAAATTGGGGCTGTAAAAATCCAAAATGGCGAAGTAACTGAACGTTTTGATGAATTTATTGACCCCCATCGTCCTCTTCCTCAAAAAATTACGGAACTAACTAATATAACTGATGATATGTTAAAAGGTCATGATGATGAAGAAACAGTTACGCGTAGATTTTTAGCCTGGGTTGGCGAACTTCCTATGGTTGCTCATAATGCGAAATTTGATATTGGCTTTATTAACGCGGCTTGTGAAAAATATTCTTTAGGCAAATTTACCAATACGGTTTTAGATACAATGAGTATGGCGCGTTATTTACATCCCGAGTGGCCAAATCATAAACTTACTACCTTAGCTCGACGTTATCAAGTAGAATGGGATGAAGAAGCTCACCATCGGGCTGATTATGATGCTGAAGGTACAGCTCATGCTTTTTATAAAATGTGTGAAGAATTAGATAGTCAAAATATTGAAACCACTACTGCTTTATTTAATTCGGTTGATTTACAAGAATTAATCAAATTCTCTTTTCCATTCCATCTATGTTGTTTAGTTAAAAATAAAATTGGTTTAAAAAATTTATTTAAAATAATTAGTTATGCTAATACGACTTACTTATTTAAAAATAGTGAACCTAAACTACCTAGAGGAGAATTAAAAAAATTAAGAGAAGGTCTTCTTATTGGCAG
>CANQOE010000025.1 GCA_947625315.1 uncultured Bacilli bacterium
TAAACCCCAAATGTTTATCAATCGTATGATTGAAGATTTACAAATCTATAGTCTTTATTTTGATGTTGTAATATTAAGTGATGTCCGTTATCCTGAAGAAATTGAAACCCTTAAAAAAGCTAATCAAGATACGACTGCAATATATGTAGTTAATCAATTTTCTAATAGTCCTTTAAGTTTAGAAGAACAAACGCATATTACTGAAACAGCTTTAGAAAACTATACTCAATTTGATTTAACAATTGCTAATGATGATATAACTAAATTAGATGATAAAATATATACTTATTTAGAAAAGATGTGATAAAAATGAATTTAAAAAAAGAATTTATTAATTACTTTGTCAGTTTAGGTCATAAAGAAATACCTAGTAGTCCATTAATCCCGGAAAATGACCCATCAGTTTTATTTAATACCGCCGGAATGCAACCTTTAATTCCTTATTTATTAGGTAAAGATCATCCCGAAGGTAAGAGGTTATGTGATGCTCAAAAATGTGTTCGCCTTACCGATTTAGATAGTATTGGGGATAAAACCCATCATACTTTCTTTGAAATGTTAGGTAATTGGAGTTTAGGAGATTACTTTAAAAAAGAAAGTATAACTTATAGTTTTAATTTTTTAACTAAAGTTTTAAATATTCCTCTTGATAAACTTGCTGTTACGGTATTTAAAGGTAATGCTAATATTCCTAGAGATGAAGTATCCGCTTCTATTTGGGAATCTTTAGGAATAGCTAAAGAACGCATTGCTTATTTAGGCGAAGATGATAACTTTTGGATTGCAGGCGAAACAGGTCCTTGTGGTGGTGATACCGAAATCTTTTACTTTCGTAGTAATGATGCCACCCCTAAAGTATTTGATCCTAAAGATGAACGTTGGGTCGAAATTTGGAATAATGTTTTCATGGAATTCAATAAAAAAGAAGATGGTACCATTGAAGAACTTACCCGCAAAAACGTCGATACTGGTATGGGCTTAGAAAGAGTTGTCGCCGTTTTAGAAAATGTTGACGATAATTATCAAACATCCATTTGGCATAATATTATTAATAAAATTGTCGAAATAAGTGGTAAACCTTATCAAGGAAATGAAGAGAGTATGCGTATTATTGCCGACCATATTCGCACATCTGTTTTTATAAGCGCTGATTATGCTGGAATTAAACCTAGTAATACTGATCAAGGCTATATTTTAAGAAGACTAATTAGAAGAGCTATTAGACATGCTAAAAAATTAGGTATCGACTTAAATAGTGATTGGATTGAACAAGTAGCTTTAGAAGTTATTAAAAAATACGAAAATGAATATTTAGAAATAAAAGAAAATAAAGATATTGTTTTAAATGTTTTAAAAGAAGAAAGTATTAAATTTAATCGAACTTTAGAAAAAGGTTTAAAAGAATTTTCTAAATTAGTTCAAAAAGACCAAAAAGTTATTGATAAAGATATTGCTTTTAAATTATATGATACTTATGGTTTTCCAATTGAATTAACTATAGAATTAGCCAGTGAATTAAATATGCAAGTAGATGTTGAAGGCTTTAATGCCAAATTTAAAGAGCATCAAGAATTATCGCGAACTGCATCCGCAGGTAAATTTAAAGGTGGTTTAGCTTCCAGTGGCGAAGTTGAAACCAAATATCATACCGCGACTCATCTTTTAAATGCCGCGTTAAAACAAGTAATTGGCCCAGATGTTCACCAAAAGGGTAGTAATATTACCAGTGAGAGGATGCGTTTTGATTTCTCTTGTGATCATAAATTAAGTGATGAAGAAAAGAAACAAGCTGAAGACTTAGTCAATAATTGGATTAAAGAAGATTTAGATGTAACAATGAGTACTATGCCTAAAGAAGAAGCTTTAAAAAGTGGGGCGGAAGCAATGTTTGTGGAAAAATATGCTGATATTGTTAATGTCTATACAATTGGTAATGTTTCCAAAGAAATATGTGGAGGTCCGCATGTTAAACATACTAGTGAATTAGGTCATTTTAAAATAATTAAAGAAGAAGCTTCTAGCGCAGGTGTTCGCCGAATTAAAGCTATTTTAGAATAAATATATAATTAGGGAGGTTTTTATAATGGAAGAACAATATTTAAAATTTATAGCTTATGTTCCTCACTTTTGGCATATTGAGGAAATCAAAGCCAAAAAGATTAGTAAATTAACAAGTGAAGAATTAAATTATTTATGTACTTATTTAAGAGATTTAAAACTTTTAAACTATTTAAAAAATAATCCAGATTCTAAAGAAAGCTATCAAATAAAAAACTTTTTAACAATTGATAACCTAGCTATTAATAAACTTTCTAAAACGGAATTACAAAGTGTATATGATACTATGGCTTTATTTAAAAACCAAGATTATTCATCTTTAAATAAACAATATGAAAGTTTACTTGCTAAAGAAAACCGCAATATAGCCGAAGAGTATATTTTGTATAAATTATCTTTATTATTGCCTGGTATTAAAAGAAGTCGTTAAATGTTATTTTTAAAAATTGTTTCTAAATTATTATTTTAATATATTTTCTATAGATTTAAACAAAAAAGTATGTTATAAATAATAAACAAATTGGAGGTTTTGATTATGAATTATTTAAGAACAATAATAACAGAATATGATATGGATTTAATTAACTACTTAATTATTAATGATATTGTAAAAATGGATGATATTGTAAATGAAGTTATTGCCCTAGCTAGACCTGATTACATTTATAAATTTGCTAGAGATATAAATGGTGCTCCTATTGATAAACTAACCGATGCTATTATTAATACCAAAAATGCTCATTATATATATGAGTTTGCCAAAAATATAAAAGATGCTTCCATTGAAAAATTAACTGACGGAATAATTGCTACGAAAGATGCGGTATATATATATTATTTTGCTAGAAATATAAAAGGGGCTCCTATTGAAAAATTAGTTGATGGTATTATTGCTACTAATAGTGTTATAGAAATTTATCAATTTGCCAAAAATATAAAAGATGTTCCTATCTACAAACTATTAAAAGCTATTTTCAATATCATTAACCATCGTTTGGATCCTTCGCGAGAACGTTATCAAAAAAATCATCCTGAATTTTATCAAAATAGTTATTATATCTATAATTTTGCCAAAAATATAAAAGGAGCTCCTATTGAAAAATTAGCCGATGATATTATTACCACCGAAGATGCTAAAGCTATTTATGAATTTGCTAGAGATATAAATGGTGCTCCTATTGAAAAATTAGCTAATGGTCTTGTTGCCACAAGAAATAATGAATACATTTATATGTTTGCTAGAGATATAAAAGGTGCACCTTTAAATACATTAGCTCAAGAATTTTATCCGGAATATAAAAGTCATTTAAGTTATATTTATAAATTCGCTCTAAATATACCTAATGCTCCCATAAATATATTAGCAAGAAAAATAATTAATTTTAGAGATCCTGACTATATTTATACATTTGCCAAAAATATAAAAGGAGCCCCAATTGATGAATTAGCTAATAGCATTATTTATTTAGGTTCATCCGAATGTATTTATGGTTTTGCCAAAAATATAAAAGGGGCTCCTATTGAAAAATTGGTTAATGCCATAATAAAAAAGAATAATGCAGAGTTTATATATCTCCTTGCCAAAAATATAAAAGGAGCTCCAATTGATGAACTAACCGATGCTATCATTAATACCCAAAATGCTCATTATATATATGAATTTGCCAAAAATATAAAAGATGCTTCCATTGAAAAATTAACTGACGGAATAATTGCTACTAGAAATAATCGATTGATTTATAAATTTTTATTGACAATAAAAGATGTATCAGTCATTAAAATAATAAATGGATTTAAAAAAAATCGTGAATATAGTTATTTGTGTTTTATTGCTTATCATTATCCTGAATATTTAACAATAATAACAGATATAATTATTGCTACAAATAACGAGAATTATATATTAAATTATATATTATATTTATTAAAAACAATAAATGATGTTAATACCAAAAATAAACTAAAAGAAATTTTAAGAAATATTGGTAGTCCTCAAATTTTAAATGCTTTAAAAGAATATGAATATGAACAAACATATAATTATTTTCAACAGTTGTATTGTTCTCATAATTTTGAAGAAATAAAAAATCAAAAAGAATTATTTAGTGATTTATTTACTAGTCATACTCGTACAAGAAAAAAGTAATAACTATTCTAAAAATAAAGGTTTATTACTTTTTTCATAATCAATTATTTTGTTTTGACTTATTAAACTATATACTTCACTAGCTAATATTTCATATTTATAAGTTAAAGAGTTGGGAATAGGAATTAAACCTAATTCTAAATCGTTTTGTTCATGTAAGTAAGCTCTTCCTTTTTTATTAAAGCCTAATACTTTTATATATTCAATGTTGGCAATTTTATTAATATCTTTAGGAACTCCAATTAAAATATGAATAAGCATGCGACTTATTTTATTATAAGTATATCTTTTTGTTTTAACTAATTTTATTAAATCATCGGTAGAATTAGCTTCTCTAACTTTTTCTTTTAATCTATTTTCAATGCCTTCATCAACAGTTAAATAACTACTTAAATTATTATCAGTTAATATTTTATATTTGATAAAGGGAAATAAATCATTTAAACTAATATTTTCAATTAATTTAAGACATTTTCTTGGTACATGTAAAGATATATCTTCATTATTATAAATTTTATGGCGAATATTTGAAGCACTAACTATTTTTTCATTACTATTAAGATCATGATAAGCATTAGTTCTTTTAATAGTATGAGCTTTAATATTAAAATTATTTTTTTTAATCGCTTTTATATAAGATATTCCCAGTAAATCATTAGGATTAAATACATCTTCTTTAATATTTAAAGCTTTAGCTAAAGCTGTGGGATAGTTTAATCCTTGATCTAAATATTGTTTAACTAATTCTTCGTAATTTTTTTCGTTTTGTCTATCAACAACTTTTTCTAAAATAGTTATATCATTTATTTCACTACCAAATACAATATCGTGGCAATTTAAATAATTTAATAGTTTTAAAGCATTCTCGGCAAAAATGTCAGCACTTTGACTTCCAAAGATAAAAGGTAATTCAATAACTAAATCTACGCCATAAAGTAAAGCTAAAAGAGTTTTATTTTCTTTAGATAAAACACTTACTTCTCCACGTTCTAAAAAATAACCATTTAAAATTAATATTATAGCTCGACCTGGAAACATTTTTTTGGTTTCTTCAATATGATAAATATGTCCTTTATGAAAAGGGTTATACTCGCCAATTATACCTACAGCTTCCATTTGCCATCACCTATATAAGTATATCAAAAAACTTTTATTTCGCCAATTATAAAATATTTATTTGCCTTAAATTTGACATAAATATTTTATAAATACAAATGTTCGAAAAACTATTGACAAAGTTTTTATTTTATATTAAAATAGAATTGTACTTAAAAAAGGAAGGAAAACAGTATATGAAACAAATCAAAGATGAAAAGAATAAAGATAAAGCTTTAGAACAAGTTTTATCCGACATTGAAAAACAATTTGGAAGTGGGGCCATTATGAAACTAGGTAGTGAAGAACATCAAAAAATTGATGTAACCTCCAGTGGTTCTCTTGCTCTTGATATTGCTTTAGGGGTTGGAGGCTTTCCTAAAGGTCGAATAATTGAAATATATGGCCCAGAATCTAGTGGTAAAACAACTATTGCTCTCCAAGCTATTGCTGAAGTTCAAAAAAATGGGGGAAGGGCAGCCTTTATTGATGCCGAACATGCTCTAGACCCTGTCTATGCCAAAAATTTAGGCGTTGATATCAATGAATTATTGTTAAGTCAACCCGATACTGGTGAACAAGCATTAGAAATATGTGAAGCTTTAGTCCGCAGTGAAGCTATCAATATTGTCGTAATTGATTCCGTCGCTGCTTTAGTTCCTCAAGCCGAAATCGATGGGGAAATGGGAGACTCTCACGTTGGTTTACAAGCTCGTTTAATGTCTCAAGCTTTAAGAAAATTATCGGGAACTATTAATAAAACCAAAACTACCGCCATATTTATTAATCAATTAAGAGAAAAAGTAGGAGTTATGTTTGGTAATCCGGAAACTACTCCTGGTGGCCGGGCTCTAAAGTTCTATGCAACAATTCGTCTAGACATTCGTCGTAGTGAACAAATTAAAGTTGGAGAAAATATCATTGGAAATAAAACCAATATCAAAGTTGTTAAAAATAAAGTAGCTCCGCCATTTAAAACAGCCAGTGTTGATATTATGTATGGGGAAGGTATTTCTAAAGAAGGGGAATTAATCGATATCGCAGCTTCTTTAGATATTCTTGATAAAAGTGGGGCTTGGTATGCTTATAATGGCGAAAAAATTGGTCAAGGCAAAGAAAATGTTAAACTATACTTAAAAGAAAATCCAGCTCTTAGAGATGAAATTGAAACTAAAGTCCGGGAGCATTATGGTTTTTTAGATAGTTCTAAAACTCCTTCTAATAGTCAAAAAGATGCCGAATAAATGTCAAATGAACAAAAATGTTCATTTTTCTCTTGCCATAAACTAAAATAAGCTTTATAATACTCATATAGATATATATTAATCTATAAGTAAGGAGAAATTAAAATGGAATTTAATGCAATGTCCATTTTGACTCTTTGCGCTGGATTTTTTGTAGGAATAGGACTTATTTTAATAATTAATGCTATTAAAAATAATCGCACAGAAAATAAAGCTAATAAATTAATTGAAGATGCTAAAAAGGAAGCTGACAAACATAAACGGGATACTATAATGGAATTAAAAGAAGAAACTTATCGGATGCGTCAAGAAGCGGAACAAGAAATTAAAGAAAAAAAAGCCGAAGTCAAAGAAAGTGAAAACCGTTTATTACAAAGAGAATCATCTCTTGATAAAAGAGAAGAAATGCTTCAAAAAAGGGATAATTCTTTAGATGAAAAAGAAAATAATTTATTAGTTAAACAAAAAGAAATTCAAGCTCAAGAGCAAAAGATGGATGAACTATTGAAACAAGAAATGGAAAAACTAGAAAATATTGCTAATTTTTCCAAAGAAAAAGCTCATGACTTAATCATGAAACGCGTTGAAGATGATATGTCTCAAGAAATTGTTGACTACATCAAAGAAACTGAAAGTAAAGCTAAATTAGAAGCTCATGAAAAAGCTAAACAAATCATTATTGCTAGTATGGAACGTTATGCCGAAGATGTTGCTTCTGAACAAACTGTAAGTACAATTGATTTGCCAAGTGATGAAATGAAAGGCCGTCTTATTGGTCGTGAAGGTCGTAATATTCGAACTATTGAATCTATTATGGGTGTTGATTTAATAATTGATGATACTCCCGAAGCTATTGTTATATCTTCCTTTGATCCTTTAAGAAGAGAAATAGCTAAAGTAGCCATTGAAACTTTAATCAAAGATGGACGGATTCATCCTGCTCGTATCGAAGAAGTATATGATAAAGTATCTAAAGATATCAATACTAAAATTATGGAAGTTGGTTCGCAAACGATTTATGATTTAGGAATTGCTAAAATGGATACCGAATTAATTAATTTAATTGGTAAATTAAAATATCGATCAAGTTATGGTCAAAATGCTTTACAACATTCGATTGAAGTAGCTAATTTAACTGGTTTAATGGCTCAGGAATTAGGCGAAAATGTAACTTTAGCTAAAAGAGCCGGTTTACTTCACGATATTGGTAAAGCTATAGATTTTGAAATTGAAGGAAGTCATGTTGAAATTGGTGCCGATTTAGCTCGTAAATATCATGAAGATGAAGTAGTTATTAATGCTATAGAATCGCATCATGGTGATAAAGATGCTACATCTGTTATATCAGTTTTAGTTGAAATCGCCGATACTTTATCAGCAGCTCGTCCGGGTGCGCGTAATGACACTATGGATAACTACATGAAACGTTTAAGTCAACTAGAAGAAATAGGTAATTCTTTTGAAGGTGTTGAAAAAACTTTCGCTGTTCAAGCTGGTCGCGAAATAAGAGTTATCGTTAAACCTGATGAAGTCGATGATGCTAAAAGTTATAAAATGGCTCGCGATATTAAAGAACGTATTGAATCAGAAATGCAATATCCTGGTACTATTAAAATAAATGTTATCAGAGAAACTAGAGCAATTGAAGAGGCTAGATAAAGCTTCTTTTTAACTGTTATAAGAAAGGAATAAATATGGAAAAAAACATTGAAATTGAAAAGAAATATCTCTTAATTAAAGGAGTTTCAAAAGAAAACGCTATTAAACGTTTAATTTCTCTTTTGAAATTAAAAAATTGTCTCCATAAAGTTCTAATTAATGAAGACACTTATTATGATGAATTTAATATTTTAAATAGTCATGGTTTGAATGCCCGTCAAAGAAAAGTTCAAAATAAAACAGAATATACTTTAAAAATTAAGGTTGATACTGCTAAAATAGATAAACGAGAAGAACTAAACTTTTCAAGTTTAGAAGAAATGCTCAAGTATATTAACGCTAATTTGCATTTACCAATATCCCAACTTACTCCTAATTTAAAATTATTAACTAGACGTCATCTTTATTATTATCAAATTTTGGACACTTTAATCGAAATTTGTTTTGATGAAGTAAAAGTAAAGTTTCAAAACGAACCTATATCCTCATTTTTTATGTTGGAGTGCGAATTCAAAAAAGGTGATACTAAACAATTAAGCAATTTAAATAATCTTATTATGCAAACAAATTTCTTTAAACCTAGCAATCTTTCTAAAAAAGACATTGCTATAAGAGCCATAGATTCTCATCAAAAATTAATTCGTCAAAGAACTAAAAATTAAAGTTTGATATTTTCTAACTAATGCATATTTATCTAAAATTTATTCACAATATTAATAGGTGAATGAAATGAAAAAAACTTCCATATCTTTTGGATTAGTAAATATTCCAGTCGAAATTAATCCTTTAATTAAAAATAATGACATATCTTTTAATCAACTACATAAAAAATGTTTATCGCGCATTAGATATGTCAAATATTGTCCCCATTGTAAGAAAAATGTTTTAGCTTCCGACATTATCAAAGGCTATGAATATCATAAAGATAAATATGTTACCTTAACTAACGAAGAATTTAATAATTTAAAAAGTACCGATGAAAAAACTATTGAAATAATTGGTTTCATTGATTTAAAAGAAGTAGACCCGGTTTATTTTGAAAAAAGTTATAATATAAGCGTGGCATCTAAAAGTAAATCCTTTAGTCTTTTTAAAGCCGCCTTAGCTCAAACTAAAAAAGTAGCTTTAGCTAAAACTGTTATTGGTACTAAATTTTATTATTGTTTGCTGCGTTTAAATGGTACGAATTTAATTATGAATACATTATATTTTGAAGAAGAAGTAGTTTTAACCGAATCTCTAAGTGAAGCAAAATACACCAAAAAAGAACTTGATTTAGCCGTTTCCTTAATCAATTCTTTAAAAACCAAATTTAAACCGGCTGAATTAAAAGACGAATATCAAAAGAAAGTCCAAAATGCTCTTGATGAAAAACTCGCGGGCAAAAAAATTGCTAAACCAAAAGTTAAAGCTACTAAAAACATTAAAGATTTAATGACTGCTTTGGAGCTTAGTTTAAAAAATGTTTAAGAAAAATTATCAAGTAATGCTTTTAAAAGAAATCGATAAACCCTTTAATGATAAAAAATATTTATATGAATTAAAATTTGATGGTATTAGAGCTTTGATTTACGCCTCTAAAAATAAATTAGTAATTAAAAGCCGTAATAACATAGATATTACTGCGCGTTTTCCTGAATTCCAAGAAATAAAAAAACTTGTTAAAAATAAAAATGTTATTTTTGATGGGGAAATAATTGCTTTAAATGAAGATGGTAATCCAGATTTTTCCAAGGTTCAAGGTCGTAATAACTTAAAAAATAAAGATAAAATAATCGAAGAGAGCCTAAATAATCCTGCTTATTTTATGGTCTTTGATATTTTATATGAAGATAAAGAATTAATTAATCTTCCCTTAATTAAAAGAAAAGAAATTTTAAATAAATACCAAGATACAACTCACTTTTTAAAATCACATACCTTTAGTGATGGCTTAAAACTTTTTAAAGTTGTTAAAGAAAAGAAATTAGAAGGAATTATTGCCAAACTTAAAAATAGTCTATATGAACCTGGTTATCGCGTAGATTCTTGGTTAAAAATTAAAAACTTTCAAAACAAAGAATATATTATTCATGCTTATAATTTTTTAAAAGAAAAATACAGTTTGCTTTTAGGAGAATATCGCCAAGAAAAATTATACTATGTTGGCAAAGTAAGTATTACTAAAAATCGTCCCGAATTAAAAAAGATTTTAAAAACCCCTAAAAGTCCTAATCAATTTATTAATTGTCAAGATAAAGCTACTTATATCAAACCAATAAATAAAATTAAAGTTTCTTATATAGAAATAACTAAAAATGGTACTTTAAGACAACCATTTATTAAATAAAACAATAACCTATAAAAAAAGTTGACATTTTCCAAAAAAAGAGGTATATTATAATTGCTTAAGTAATTAAGCTATGTCAAAAAGACATATAATATTATAGCTATTACAAATAGCAAACTAAAAAAGCTAGTGATTCCCACTATAAGAGGAACTTAAAAAAGCGGTGATTCCAGCCATAAAGAGGAA
>CANQOE010000026.1 GCA_947625315.1 uncultured Bacilli bacterium
CTGAATAATCTTTAGCTTCATAAATCATGCTATCTCTTCTTTTTAAAGCTTTATTATACATATCACTTTGAATAGTTGTTAATAATTCTTGTAAAGAAGGTATTAAATTATCTATAGATATTTGAGCTTTCTCTAAAGTATCCCGACGAACTACCGTCATTAAATTATTTTCTAAATCCCGAGGCCCTACTTCAATTCTTAAAGGATAGCCTAAAACTTCACTTTGAGCAAATTTATAACCCGCTGATTTATTAGAATCATCAACTTTATAAGAAATATTTGCTTCTTTTAAATCTTTAGTCAATTTAGTGATAGCTTCATTTACTTCGAAAGTATCTTTTATTGGAATAATTATAACTTTAGTTGGAGCTATCTTCGGTGGTAATACTAAGCCATGGTCATCTCCATGAACCATGATTAAACTACCAATCATTCTGGTGGTAACACCCCAGCTAGTTTGATAAGGAGTTTCTAGTTTATTATCTTTATTTAAGAAAGTTATATTAAAAGCTTTAGCAAAACCTTGACCAAAATAATGGCTAGTACCATTTTGAAGAGCAACACCATCATACATCATCGCTTCTAAAGTATAAGAAGCTTCAGCCCCAGCAAATTTTTCTTTTTCAGTTTTTTTACCAATTATTACTGGGATAGCTAAATAATTTCTTTGAAAATCTTCATAGATATGCAACATCTTTAAAGTTTGATTAATGGCTTCTTCTTTGGTTGCATGCATGGTATGACCTTCTTGCCATAATATTTCTCTAGTTCTTAAGAAAGGTCGAGTTGTTTTTTCCCAACGCACAATGGTACACCACTGATTATAAAGTTTAGGTAAATCACGATAAGATTTAATAATTTTTTTATAATAATCACAAAATAATACCTCACTAGTAGGACGTATACATAAACGTTCTTCTAACTTTTCTTTACCACCTTGAGTTACCCAAGCTACTTCAGGAGCAAAACCTTCAACATGATCTTTTTCTTGATTTAATAAACTTTCGGGGATAAACATGGGCATTTGAACATTTTCAATACCAACTTCTTTCAACATATTATCTTAGACTTTTTGCATTTGTTCCCAAATAGCATAACCTAGAGGAGCCATGATCATACTGCCTTTAACGGAAGAATAATCAACTAAATTAGCTTTGGTTACAACATCGGTATACCATTTAGCAAAATCGACATCCCGAGATGTTATATCTTTTACTTCATTCATATTTTACCTCCTAATCCTTTTTTCTTACTAAACTTAAAATATCTGTATTGGTAAATATATTGTTTATTTCACTTTCTAAAGCATTTATAGCTTCATCTTCTTTACTCTTAACTAAAGCTATTTTACTATCTAAAGCCATGATTAAAGCATTTTGATTATTTATTTCAGCTTCTAAATCAGGGTGTTTTTCTATAACTAAATCCTTTTTTTGTTCATATGCTCTAATTTCATTTCGTTTTTTAGCAAATTGCTTATCTAGAGGATTTAAATTGTTTTCTTGATAAGCTTTAATTACTTTGGAAGAAATACTTTTATAACCAATAATTATTGATAAAGCTCCCCATAAAATGCCAGCTAAAGTTATAGATAATATACTATTAAAAATTAAGAGAGAGACAAATAGTTCTAAAGCATAACTTAGAATAATAAAAACTTGGGCTCTAATTAATCTAAAAGGAAATTTTTTTAAAGATTCTAATTTATCTTCTAAAGTTTCTAATTCCGTTTTTAAAAGGTCTAATTGTAAATTATACCATTCAAGAGAATTATTATCTACTTCTAATGCTTTTAAATGCGTTATAGCTTCTTCTTTTTGATTTTTTAATTCTTGAATTAAACTGGCATATTTATTCATCTTTTTCACCTTCTACTTCAAAATCGACAAGCTGTTTATTTTCATTTAAAATTTTATTGACACTTTTGGTCGCATTATCTAACTTATCTGAACAATATTTAGCTAATTTCATCGCATCTGTATATTTTTCAATGGCTTGGTCAAGTTCTACATTACCACTTTCTAATTCGTTTACAATGCCCTCTAATTCTTTTAAAGCATCTTCAAAGGATTTTTCCATATTCTTCACCTATCTTTCTTTAATTAATTCTCTTACTTGAGGCATATCTTCTAAAGCACTAATATATGTATCGTTTAAATCAGGTTCTATTTGGGTAATTAACTCTTGAATACGATTTTCACGTAAATCTTTTATTTTCATTATTTCGTTTCTTAAAGTTTTATTTTCTTCTTCTAATTTAAGATAATTAGCTTTGGCAATATCAATATTATTTTTTAAAGCTATTTTTTGTTTTTTACTTTCTAATTTTTCATTTGATAAATCTTGATACTTTCGCTTTACTTCTTCAATATTTTGATTGCTCATAATTTTATGATCCATACTTGTATAATATAAATATTTAATATAACCAATTAAAGTTGTACTTACAAAAAGTGATAAGACACTTAATAATATAGAGATTAAAACAGGAAATTTTAAATAACCAAATAGGATATAAAAGCCAAATATTATTATTAAAAATAAACAAATATAAGTAGGAGATTTAAAATCTAACAATATATCTTGAATAATATCTTTTCTTTTTTGAGGAAATTCTTCAAAAGTAGTAATTATATTTTTTAAATGATGTATATTAATGTTTATTTTCCGAAGATTATTATCTTCTTTAATTAATAAATGTTGGTTATTAGTTAAGTTTTTTCTTTCTTGGTTTAACATGTGTTCATTTTCTGCTAAGAGTTTTTCTAATTTAGTTAGTAGTATTTGTAGTTTATCCATGATTAACCTCCTTAACTTCGGCGATAACTTGGCCTTTTAAAAATTGAATATTAAGAGAATCATTAACTTTTAAATCTTGGCTATCTTTAATTAGTTTATTATCTTTTTTTACTAAAGAATAACCTTTATCTAAGATACCTAATGGATTTACTAATTTTAAAGTATTTATTAGTAAGTCTTTAAGATAAGTTTTTTTCTCTAAAATATTAGTGATATTATTATATAATGATTTACTTAAAAATTCAAGCTTTTCTTGAGGTTGCTTTATTAAGTTAAAAGGGTTATTTAAGATATAACTATTTTTTAAATTAGTTAAGATAAGTTGATAGTTATCTAAGCTTTTATGAATATAATTATTTAAAGAATCAATTAAAGTATCTAGTTTTTGTTCTTTTAATTCATAAAGAGTTAAAGGATTTTTTAAAACATAAGTATTTTTTAAAGCTTGTAATTTTAAAGTATTATTATGAAGTTTATTATGAATATTTTCATTTAATCTTATTTGAAAAGAATGAAGCACGTTTTTAATTTCAATAGTGGTGGGAACAGCCATTTCCGCGGCACCAGTGGGAGTTGGAGCTCGCATATCGGCAACAAAATCCGCGATTGTAAAATCAATTTCATGACCAACCGCGCTTATTATAGGTACTCTTGCTTCATATATAGCCCGAGCCACAATTTCTTCGTTAAAAGCCCATAAGTCTTCAATAGAGCCACCTCCGCGTCCGACAATTAAACAATCAAGATCGTATTTACCACTGTCGGCTTCTTGAATATTTTTAACAATATCTTGCGCTGCAGATGCTCCTTGAACTAATGAAGGAAATAAAATTGTTTCACATAAGGGAAATCTTCTTTTAATGGTGGAAATAATATCTTTAATGGCCGCGCCAGTGGGTGCAGTTACAATTCCAATTCTTTGAGGTATTTTAGGAATAGGCTTTTTATGGTCATCGGCAAATAAGCCTTCTTGAGCAAGTTTTTTCTTTAACTTTTCAAATTCAATATAAAGTTCGCCAATGCCATCTACTTCCATTTTATCAACATATATTTGATAGCTTCCTTGAGCAGGATAAGAAGAAATACGACCTTCTACCAAAACATTGATACCATCTTCGGGAACAAAATTAATATTCATAGCTTGAGAATAAAACATAACGGCATTAATTCTAGATGTTTCATCTTTTAGGGTAAAATATAAATGACCCCGACTATGATTTTTAAAGTTAGAAATTTCCCCTCTTAAATAAACTTTTTTTAAATAAGGATTTTCATCAAACATTAATTTAATATAATTATTTAAATCACTAATTTTTAAATATTTAATATCATTCATCGTTTGTTCCTCCTTTTATTTAGAAAAATGCTATTCTTTTATATATTTATCTAAAATAGCATTAATAATTTTACGAACACTTTCATCACTGTATTTTTTAGCTAATTCAACGGCTTCATTTATGACTACAACATGAGGTGTATCAGTATACTTTAATTCATATAAAGCCATACGGAGAATAGAGGCTCCTAATTTTTCAATGCGGGATATATCCCAATTAACCATTTTACTATTAGCTATGTTATCTAATTCATCTTTGTAAGTTATTACCCCATAAACAAGACCACGCACAAAATCATTATCAATAGTTAAATTATCTTTAATTAGATCATCAATATTACATTTAACTTTATTTGTAATCATTAAATCATATTGATAAAGGATAGTCATAGCTTTTTCTCTTAATTCACTTCTAGACAAAATAATCACCTCTAAACATTAATTAATTATATCTTAAATTGTGAAGTTTCGCAATCTAAAAAGTATAAAAAAAGAAGTTTTTAACTTCTATAAAAGATTATCTTCTCTTCTTTTAGGTAAATCCATCTTTTGAGGCATATCCAGTGGAGGATTAGATGGTCCAGGATAAACTGGATTAGTTGGATTTATTTCATTTATAGGAGTTACTTTAACTTCTTGTTGTTTTTGTTCAATTGAAGTTAAATCTTCATTAATAGAACGAGCTATAGCATCAAAATCAATTTGAGGAACTTCTATAGGAGCAACATTATTAATTGGTTCTTGAGGTTTATAATATGTATCAAAATTAATTGGTTCTTCAATAATTGGGGTTACCGGAACTTCGGGATTAGCGTTTATATTTAAAGTTGGAGCAACTTCTTGATGAACATCTACAATAGGAGTTGGAACTTCTTGATTAGTTTTTATAACCGGAGTTGGCATTATATTTGGTTCAACATTAATAGGTTCATTTAAATCAATTTTGGTTGGTTCTATATAAGTTGGATTTACTTCATTAAATGGTGCAACAGAAGAATTTTGAATTGGTGGAACAGTTGGCATTTCTAAAGGAGTTGGAGTAACAGTAGGTTCTTCAACATCAAAGTTAAGAGGAGCTACTGGAGCAATAGGATCTACAGGATTTAAGGGAGTAACTGGAGCAATTGGTTCCATTGGAATATTAACATTCATTTCATTTGTTGGAGTTGGAACTTCTTGAACATTACTTGCTACTTCTAAAGGAGTTGCAACACTAGTATCTTTAAAAGCATTAGCATCTTCCTTTGCTAAATTATTGCGCTTCTTTTCATCCTTTTTACCAAAAAATAAAACAACTAAAAAAGCTATAACTAAAAAACAGATTACAATAAATAAACCAATACCAAAATTTTCATTGCCATATAATTTACTTAAAAATTCCATTTTTTTAACACCACCTTTTACTCTACTATATACAAGTTTACCATATATATATTTTTAAATCAATAAAAAAATGCAACTTTTTTGCATTTTTTAATAATTATCTTTATTTCTTAAAAATGGGGGTAAATCATATTCATTTAAGTTATCTTGTTTAACTTCTTCTCTTCTGCGAGGCATTCTCGTATCATCGGCAAAAAGCATTTCTTCAGCTTCCCCTTCATTTTCAAAACCAGTAGCAATAACTGTAACAATAACTTCATCAGTTAAATTATCATTTTGAATAGCTCCAAAGATAATATTAACATCATTATTGGCCGCATTACGTACAGTTTCAACAGCATCTTCAATTTCAAATAAAGTTAAGTTAGAACCACCAGTAACATTGACAATCGCATTAGTAGCACCTTCAATTGTAGCTTCAAGTAAAGAGTTGGCAACTGCTTGTTTAGCCGCCTCAATAGCACGATTTTCGCCAGCATTGCAGCCTATACCAATAATGGCAGTACCACTTTTTTGCATAACAGTTTTAACATCGGCAAAATCAAGGTTAATAATACCTGTAACAGCAATTAAATCGGAAATAGATTGAACACCTCGATGTAAGACATTATCTACTTCTTTGAAAGCATCTTTGAAAGATGTATTACGATCAATTATATCTCTTAATTTATCATTTGGAATAACAATTAAAGTATCAACATGTTTTTTTAATTCTTCTAAACCTAATAAAGCATTTTCCATTCTTTTTTTGCCTTCAAAACGAAATGGCTTAGTAACAATACCAACAGTTAAAGCACCAGATTCTTGAGCAATTTCGGCAATAACAGGAGCAGCGCCAGTTCCTGTTCCACCACCCATACCACAGGCTACAAATACCATATCGGCACCTTTAATCGCGGCTTCTAAATCAGCTTTAGATTCAATCGCGGCCGCTCTACCAATTTCGGGATTAGCTCCAGCCCCTAAACCTTCAGTAATAGTAGCTCCTATTTGAATTTTATTTTCACAACGAGAGGCATTTAATACTTGTAAATCAGTATTAACAACAATGAATTCAACGCCTTTAACGCCTTCTTCAATCATTCGATTAACTGCATTGTTGCCGCCCCCACCAACACCGATTACTTTAATTCTTGCTATTTGATCCATTTCTAAACCATTCATCTTTTTCACTCTCCTTAATTATCAAAAAAGTAGCCAAATAATTTTCCTAATATCGATTTCTCATTAATATTAACTTTTTTAGCATTGCCACTGATAGTTTCTAAATCATCTAAACTAAAACAACAATATTCTTTACCTTTCATCTTTAGGCGACTATTGAAATATAATAAAGCTCCAAGAGCACTATTATATTTGTTGTTTCTAACACCTATATAATTTATTTTACCAAGAATATGCGTTTTAGTAAATACTTTATCGCACAAAATATTAAAATCTTTTAATTCTGTAGTACCCCCAGTTATAAATATATATTCAATATTACGTTTAGTTAAGTTATTCATCAACTTCTTAGCTAAAGCTAAAAGTTCTTCTAAACGACTTTCAATTACTTCACTTAATTCTTTTTGATTAATAGTTATTTGATTACCTAAACGGTCAGTTAAAGTTTCTTTTTCTTCAGCTTTAGCCATAATACTTGTAGCTAAACCCATTTTTTCTTTTAATCTTTTAGCATCTTTTTTGGTAGTTTTATAGATATAGGCAATATCTTTATCAATATTAGCTCCTCCAAGTTCAATAACATCCGCGCGCATTAAAACCCCTTTATTATAAATAGATACACATGTTGTTTCTTCCCCAATATTAATTAAGGCACCAACATTACCTAAATTAGAAGATTTTAATAAATAAATATCAGATATAGCCGTTGGTATAACATCAATAACTTTAATACCTATTGCTTCAACTACATTAATTAAAGGGGTAATATATTCTTTAGGAGATGTTACTAAAACTGCTTTAATTGTAAGTTTATCAGCAATAATATTTAAAGGATTTTTAACTATTTCATCATCATTTATTTTGTAAGCTATAGGAATAATACTTAATAATTCTTGATCATCTGTTATTTTATTATAGCTAGAAGCTTGCATAGAACGAATTAAATCTTGATTAGTAATAATTCTATCAGGATTAGTAATAGTAGTACTTCCTTCGGAAATAATAATATTTACTTCATAACTAGGCACAGTTAAAATAACTTCGGAAATAGGTATACCTAACATTTCTTCCGCTTTATGAAAATTTTCTTTTAAAACCGGGATTAATTCTTCGCGATTAGCTACCAAACCTTTTTTTATGCCTTTAGTAGGGGTTTCACTAACAGATAAAATATGGAGAGTATTTTTAAGAAATTCGCCCACGATTAATTTAATACTATTAGTACCAATATCAAGACTGGCAATAATTTTACGCATAAGCAACACCCTACTTTTCCTATCTTTTATTATACTTTAATTAAATAATATTTGCAAGTAGTTTCTTATTAAAACATTATAAAAGCTATGATATCTTAGAGATAACAAATAGGGTTACTTCTTAATTATTATTTAAAGTTGGATAACCTTCATTTGATAAATACCAGGTTGATAATGTTATTTCTTCTCCTTCTTTTATTACCCCATTTGTTTTTAATTCATTATTTATAGAAGTTAAATCAATATCTTTTAAATTATCATTTAATTGATTTACTAATTTAACTGATTTCATATCTGCTTCATTCATTGGGGTTCCTATATTTGAAAGATTACTTGATGTTGTGCCATTTTTATAATATGTGTTTGATATATTTACATCAGCATTGTTGGAGATAATATTACCTATACCGTGTACTGATTGATCATATGTTATAGATTTATTATTAGTTATTATTTCTCCTAAATTATAGACATTATTCATATTTATTTTTGTATTAATTTG
This sequence comes from uncultured Bacilli bacterium, assembly GCA_947625315.1. GTDB lineage: Bacteria > Bacillota_I > Bacilli_A > RF39 > UBA660 > Caccenecus. The sequence goes on from CANQOE010000026.1 coordinate 8,441, forward strand.
ATTAGCTCCAAATATTCCTCCATAACTAATTCTTCCAGCACTATCTCCTGTTCTTTCTATTTTGCCTATGTTAAATGAATTTATAATATCATTAGATTGTAAATAGCCTTGAATTCCTCCTATATAATTATTACTCATTAATTCATTGCCATTTTTTATATTTCCTATATTATATGAGTTTATTACATATGATTTTCTATCTGTATTAAATGCATTACGACCAATTAAGCCTCCCATAGATACATCATACCAATTACCTGTATTAAATTTAACAGAAGAATTTATTTCTCCAGTATTATAACATTTATCTATTACTAAATTTGAAAGATAATTATATCCTACTATACCTCCAGTAAAATTTCCATTTAATAATTTTCCTTCATTATATGAATTTCTGATTATGGTATATTTTTCACCACTAGCAGTAACTCCAATTAAACCTCCTATATCTTGATCATAATATGTATCGTATTCTAATTTTTCATTTATTATTTCGCCTGTATTATAACAATTTTCTATAATTGTTTGAATAAATGTTCTTCCAATTAAGCCGCCTATAACTGTTTCCGTATTTTTATTGTTTGATATTGTGCCAGTATTATGAGAATTTTTGATAGTAATGTTTACTGCTCCAACATCACCACCAATTATTCCTCCTGTTAATCCATAATTACTACCGGTTGTCTCTGATATATTTCCATTATTTTCACAATTATCTATTAATAGTACTGAAGCAGTACCTACACCTCCTACTATTCCTCCGGTATATACTCCATTTGTAACATCTCCATCATTAATACAGTTTGTTATTTTTACATCATTATATGTTGCTCCAACTATTCCTCCGGTTGACCAATCATCAACTTCGGATGTTACTTTTGCTTCATTTTTGATATTTTCTATTTTACTATTATCTATATCTCCAACTAATGCTCCCATATTGGCTCTAACTGTTGTTTTAACTTCCCCACTTATTGTTAAATCTTTTACACTTCCATTTTCTATATATCCAAATAATCCTACAGTATTGCCTTCTATTATGTTGTTTATATATAAATTGGATAGTTTATTATTATTTCCTAATATATTTCCTTTAAAACGATTTACATAATTTCCTATTGGTGTAAAGCCACTTCCAGTTGTTAAACTTGTTTTTAATTTTTCATCTCTTGTTTTATAATCATTTATATCTTGAAAATCTAAATCTCTTGTTAATTTAAAATATTCTCCTTCATATGAAGTTCCATAGTTTGTTTTATTACTCAACGTTACTAAATCTTCGATATATTGAATTTGATAGGGATTATTTTCTGTTCCTTCTCCATAATAGTTTCCTCCATTGTTGCATATCTCTTGGTTGGCACCTTTTACACAGATTATCTTCTTTCCTTCATCTTCTAAATCTATTTCATTTCCTTCTAATGGTGTTTCATAGTTATTACATTTATTTAGTCTTCCTATACAATATGTTAAGTTTTCTTCTTTTGTTTCTATTGTCGCTTTATTATCTTCTATTGTTATTCTTATATCACTTTCTTGTGGTTTTATCTCTGGGTTTACTTCTACTTTTATTTGGTTTTGATATTCTTTGTTTCCTACTTGTTCATTTGTTGCACTATATTCTACCCATTCTTTTAATTCGAATTCTTTAGTTCCTTCTTTTTCTATTGTTCCTGTATATAGTTCTGTTTCTCCTTCTTTTAATGTCTTTATTATATAATCAAAGTTCCCTTCACTTTTTAAACTTGCTCTTATATTCTTATCTTCTATTTTGTTTTCTATATTATCTATACTTTCTAAACTTATTTTATATTTCTCATTTGTTTTACATTCATTTCTTATTCTAAATTTATACCCTTTGTTTTCTATTCCTTCGATATCACTTACTGGTACAGCATTATTTATTTCTATATTTGGTTTATCTACATCTTCTATGGTTATATTTAAACATCCTGTTTTAAAACTATATTCATTTTTATT
>CANQOE010000027.1 GCA_947625315.1 uncultured Bacilli bacterium
TGTTGAACCAAGTTCTTGTTGCATCGCAATATCATTAACTTTAATAACTATGCCATCTATTTCATAAGGAAGACTTTCTCTTTTTTCACCATACTCTTCAATAAACTTTAAAATGCCTTCTTCATCATCGACTAATCTTGGAATATCACTAACTTTAAAGCCTAAATCTTTCATAAATTTTAAAGCTTCATAATGCGTTTTAATTCCATAATCTAGGGGATTAGGTAAATGATATATCCAAGTATCCAAGTGTCTTTTCTCGGCTACTTTGGGGTCTAATTGTCTAATAGAACCAGCCGCGGCATTGCGCACATTTTGCAGTTTTTCTTCGCCATTTTTTTCGCGTTCTTTATTTATCTTTTCTAAAGTAGCTTTGTTCATATAAATTTCGCCCCGGACTTCGATATCGATATCTTTTTTTAAATCTAGAGGCACAGTTTTAATTGTCTTCACATTATGGGTAATATCTTCTCCCGTAACTCCATCTCCTCTTGTCGCCGCATAAGTAAGTTTGCCATGTTCATAATGTAAAGATACACTTAAACCATCAATTTTTAATTCACAAACATATTGGGCTTTAAATCCCGCATTCTTAATACGTGTCGTAAATTCTCTTATCTCTTCTTCATTAAAAACATTAGCTAAACTAATCATCGGAATTTTATGTTGGACTTTCCTAAATTTAGCAATAGCTTCTCCCCCAACTCTTTTAGTAGGGCTATTACTATCGCTTAATTCGGGATATTTTTCTTCTAAAACCATTAATTCTCTTAAATATTTATCATATTCTTGATCACTAATTGTTGGATTATCTAAATTATAATATTCATAATTAGCTTTATTTAAAATATTAGCTAATTCTTCCATTCGCATTTTTATCTCATTCATAATTTACTCCCATAACTTTGAGGGATATTCACCTCTTTCAATCATAACTTTAATACTATCTTGAACTTCTGGTAAATCTTCTTTATAAGTTAAACCTAACCAAGTACCTTCACTTACTAAATTTTTTAAAACAATTTTTTTCTTTTTTAAAAGTTCATTTAAACATTCCGTAAGTAAGGCTTCTTTATTTAAGATATCTTCATCACTTTGGTTAAAATTAGCCTTAAAATATTCTTCTAAATATCTAAATATACTTTTTTTAACCACCAACATATTAACTGACACGGCTTGCATCATATCAATCCTAAAAGGTGCACTACCATCAAGAGGTTCGGCTTTAGCATTATTTTCATCTATTAAGGTTATTCTACTTTCAATTAATTCTTGAACATAATTATCTTTTATATGACAAACTGCTCTTTTAACCGCCCCATTTTTACTTAAAGATTTGCCAAACGGAAAGTTAACTGAGGCATATTCCTTTTCATCTTTACTTTTATCTAAAAATTCTTTAGCTTTTAAAAATGAATCATAACCATAAAAATCATCGGCATTAATAATTAAAAAGTCTTCTTGAACTACATCTTTAACCGCCAAAATAGCTTGTACTGTTCCCCAAGGTTTAGTTCTCTTACTTACTAAATATTGTTTATTTAAAGGAATATCTTCTTTTTTTTGCAAAACAAACTCGACATCAATTTTATCTTTAATTCTTTTACCAATTGTATCTTCTAAATCTTTTTTAATTTCTTCTCGAACAATAAAAACTACTTTTTTAAACCCAACTCTAATGGCATCATAAACAGAATAATCAATAATAAATTCTTTATTTAAACCAACCTCGGCCATCTGTTTTAAAGAACCATATCTTGTTGCTAAACCTCCAGCCATTACTACTAACGTTGCCATAATCCTGCCTCCTAATTTAATTTACTTATATTAATCGCCGCGGTTGCTCCTTCACTAGAAGCATTAACTAATTGATAAATATCTTTTTTAGTAATATCCCCACTGGCATAAACTCCTTTAATATTTGTTTCTTGTTTATCATTTACAATTATATATCCATCAAGCATTTTTAAAGAGGTATTTTGATATATTTGACTATTTGGCTCAAAACCAATATAGATAAATAAAGCCGCGATATCTAATTCTTTATTAGTTAATTTAATACCTTTAAACTTATTATCTTCTATTATTATTTCTTTAACTTCTTCATTTAATATAACTTCAATATTATTATATCGTTTTAAATCTTCTTTTAAAGAAGGGGTTGCTCTAAACTCATTTTTTCGATGAATTAAATAAACTTTTTTAACAATTTTACTTAAATAGATAGCTTCTCCTAAAGCGGAGTCTCCTCCCCCTACGACGGCTACTTCTTTATTTTTATATAATGGTCCATCACATAGAGCACAAGTACTAATGCCTCTTCCTAAAAATTCTTTTTCATGTTCTAAACCTAATAATCTTGGTTTTCTACCACTGGCAATTAAAACATTTTTAGTTTGATAAACATTATTTTTTGTTTTAATCGTTTTAATATCATCAAAAATAACATCAGTTACTTCTTCTAGTTTATATTCGATATCTAAATCTTCAATTTTTTCCTTTAAATTTTGGGCTAAATCAGGACCACTTATGGTATTTATTCCCGGATAATTTTCAATTTGAGGTATTTCATTAACAATGCCCCCGATTAAACCTTTATCAAGCATTAAGACTTTTAAATTACTTCTTTTAGCATATATCGCGGCACTTATTCCGGATATACCCATCCCAATAATTATTAAATCATACATATTAAAGCCTCCTATATTTTATTATAAAGATTTGTATATTTACCTTTTTTTAATAAATAAAACATATAAATTAATCCACTTAAAAACATTAAAATGGATATTATTTGGGCAACTCTAAACCCGAAAAACATTAAAGCATCAGTTCGCCATGCTTCAATAAAAAATCTGCCTATTCCATACCACATCAAATAAATAGAACTAATCATTCCTACTTTTATATATTTTAACCTTCTTATAATAATTAATACTATAAGACCTAAGAAACACCATAAAGATTCTAGATAAAATGTTGGTAAATAATATAAACCACTGGTATCACTAACTCGCATTCCTTGAATAATAAATTCGGGTATATGTAAATTTTTTAAAAAACTATAAGTTGTCGCAAACCCATGAGCTTCCCCATTAAAGAAATTCCCCCATCGCCCAAGTGCTTGGGCTAAAATTAACGCGGGCACAATAATATCTAACACTCTAGCTACATCTAATTTTTTAATATGTGTATAAACTAAAATCGTAATTAAACCAGCAATAATTCCTCCATGAATTGCTAAACCTCCATTCCATATTTTAAATATTTCTAAAAAATTATAATCGTTAAACAATACATAATAAAGACGCGCTCCCACAATTCCTAATATTATTGTATAAAAACATAAATTAAACATCACTTCTTTATCAATTTTAAATCTTTTAGCTTCTCTTTCAATTAACCATATTGCTAAAATAACCCCAACTAAAATAAAAAAAGAATACCATCTAATTTCTAAATTAAAGATATGAAACATAATTGGATTCATAACAATCACCTTTATTCTATTATACTAAAAATAAGTTTAAATTAATAGTTTTTTCTTGCTATTTTCTAAAAATATAGTTATAATTATCATAGGGTGTTATTTATGAAAGAAAAAAAATCTTTAAAAATTTTAAAAATCGTAGTTTTAGGGTTAGTTATTAGTTGGGTTATTTTATTTTTAATTGATTATACAAGAGCTCGCAATAACAAAGATTTACTATTTTGTATAAAAGAAGAAACTAAGGAATATCCTGATGGCACAGTTTATTCATGCACTTCTTTAGGTTATAAATTATATCGTTATAATCGCAGTAGTATTAACACAACCCTTCAATTTGGGCCAATATTCATGAAAGAAAAAACTAAATAGGAGTAATATATTATGAAACTTGATAAAAAAGGTTGGTCTTTAGGCGAAATGATTATTTTAATCATTGTTTTAGCTTTATTTTTAGGAGTAGCTATCTATTATATCTATTCTTTATATGCTAGTTTTAACATCGAGCCCACTTTAAAATATTATACCAATTTAGAAAATAAATTAGCTCAAAATGCCCAAACCTATTTAGATGAATATTACGAAGGAGATAAACATAATTTAATAATTACTTTAGATACTTTAAAAGAATATAATTTAGATATTGAATTAAAAGACCAAGAGAATAATACCTGTACTGGTTATATTGCAACATCTCCTATTATGCACGCTTATATAAGTTGTCCTAATTATACAACTTTTGGTTATGAGGGAAATATAAATGCAAATTAGTAATAAAATATTTGTTATATGGACATTTTTAGTTTTAATTTTAATTGCTTTATTAACTACTTTAGGAATTATGTTAAATATTAAACAAGCTCCCTATAAAAAAATAGAAGCTAAAATCGAAGAAATAGCCCCTAAATATGTCGAAGAAAACTTCTTATATCCCCAAAATAATGAAGTATTAAAAATAACAACGGACCAATTATTAGAAAAATATTTAACTTTAGATGATTTAAAATATCAAAACGATACTTGTAAAGGATATGTTATTTTAAAATTCAAAAATGTTTATGAATATCATGCTTATATCAAATGTTCTAAATATACCACGAAAAATTATCAAAAGGAAAGCTAAAAATTGCTTTCCTTATTTAGTAGCTAAAATATCACGCGCGGCCACCACTCCCGTCGCAGCACTTGAAACAATATGGCCACTTTTACCAGCTCCATCGCCAATAAAGTAAATATCTTCATTATTTAATTTAAACTTATTATTGGTTTCAATTTCATTACTAAAAAATTTAATCTCGGGCCCATATAATAAAGTTTCATCATTAGCAACTCCGGGAATAATTTTATCTAAAGTTTCTAACCCTTCTAAAATATTTGTAATAATTCGATGTGGTAAAACAAGGGCTAAATCTCCAGCTACACAATCTTTTAAAGTTGGTTCAATAAAGCCTTTATCAATACGATGCCATTCACTTCTTCTTCCACTTTTTAAATCTTTTAAAGTTTGAATTATGGGTTTAGAATCTCCTAAGACATTGGCAATTCTCGCAATACTTTCCCCATAAAGTCTTGTATTAGTAACCGGCTCTGTCAAATTAACTTTACTAATAAAAGCAAAATTAGTATTATTACTTTTAATATCTTTTAGGGCATGACCATTAACACATATATAGCCATAGTAATTTTCTTTAGCTACAAACCCTCCCGGATTAGTACAAAAAGTTCTAATTTCATCACTATAAGTTTTTGTTTTAATAAATATTGTTGGGTCATATATAACGTTAGTTAATTCTTGCATAATTTCTTTACGAACTTCTACTCTAACACCCACTTCAATACTTTGGGATGTATAAGGGATTTTATTTTTTAAAGCATATTCTTCTACCCATTTAGCTCCCGTTCTTCCTGGAGCTACGACAACTTTTTTAGCTTTTAAAGTATTAGAACTATTGTAAATTATTTTATAACTATCTTTATCTTTAACAATATCTTCTACATTAGCTTTTTCAATTAAAGTTACCCCTTTACTCTCTAAATAATCCGTAATTTTTTGAATATAATCTGGTAAATGATCACTTCCTAAATGTTTTTGTCTAATAAGTAAAAGGCGAGCTCCAATCTTGGTAACTTTTTCTTTAATTTTCTCGGCTTCATCCATATTAGTAGGAAATACTTGGGAATCCATTCCAAATTTATTAAATATCAGTTCTACTTCATCAATTAATTGATAAGCTTCACTTTCACTCATGTATTTAAATAAATTAGTTTTTCCGAGCACTGGTATAAAATTAAGTTTGCCATCACTAAAAGTACCAGCCCCTCCAAAACCGGAAAGAATACCACAGGGATTACAATTTTGACAAGCAATTTTTCGTTTATTCATCGGACAAATTCTCGAAGAAACTTTATTTCCTTTATCTAATATTGCAATTTTTAATTTACCATCTTTTTCAATTAATTCATAAGCACAAAATAATCCCGCTGGTCCAGCCCCTACTATAACAACATCATACATATAAATACCTCTCTATTTAATTATATAATTATTTTTGTTGTTTAGTCAACTAAATTCGGAACTTTATAAATTCTTTTATGATAATATTGTCCAACTGTTACATTTGGCCAATCATCCGCCGAATACTTAATATCATCAAAAAATAACAATTTTGATTTAGGATTTAATTCATTTACTTTAACTTCCTCTAAAGATTTATCGTTATATAATTTTATTCTCTCATCCATTTGTTTCCCATAATAATAAGCTGTTTTATTTCTAAGTTCATGATAGGCTATTAAAGAATTGGATTCTTGCCCATTAATTGGAAGAACAAATAAAGCAATAAGTGCTAAACAACTTAAAATATTCATTCCTAACTTTACTTTTGCCGAATTAAATTTATTAATATTAACATATTTTTCTTTATTTAAAAATTCCCAAATTAAAATATATATAATCCAACTACAAACCATAAAAGCCATCCAAACAACATTAGTTAAGCGTCCTGTTCCAAAAGACCCCATAGCATAATAAGGTACACAAAACATTCCACATATAATTAAAAACATTACCAAAATAGCCCCGATTAGATGTTTTAAAGAAATATTTTTATTTTTATTTAAATAAGCTATCTGTATAACTATAGGTGTAATAATTATCAAAGATAAAAACCAAGCTAAAGAAATCCAGCTGCCAAGTAATTGATAAACATGTTTAATCGTTTCTAAAATAGTTGTAATAACCGTTTGTTTAACAAAAGCTCCTTGTCTTGAGGCTGTCCCCGGAGCAACAATCATAATTCCAAAACCTCCTAAAGCCATGATTAAAGGAGCCAAAGAATAATATCTTTTTTTAAAAAGTAAATATATAGTTGCAAAACTTAAAATTAATATATTAGCAAAAGCTGTTACATGATTTGCCCCCGATATTATAAAAGCTAAAATACTACTTATTATAATTAAAATTATTTTGGCTATTTTATTCTTACTATAACCAATTTCTATTAATAAACAAGCATCAAAAATACTGGCAAAAAACCATGGTGTATAATTCATTGCTCCATTATACCAATATAAACCTTCATTGGGAGATGGTAATAAAAGAACTAATATTGTCAAAAGCGTAAAAGAACTAACTAAACAAAATAAAAATGATTTTTTTAAGAAATGTTTATTTAAAATATAAACCGACCCGAGTAAAAACAAATAACAAATACCTAAAACTATAAACGTTGTCAAAGAATACAACTTCTCTCCCCATATCGCCGGCTGTAAAGATAATAAGAAAGCTGAAGTATATAAACCTTGCCAACTATTATAGTAATTTATGTCTGTTTGCCAAGCAGCTTTAATTACGTTCATAATTTTTGCCCCACCCTGACTATTTTCTACTGCTTCATGAGTAAGCAAAGCATAATCATAATCATCTGCACAAGGACGATTATATTTAGCTATAATTAAAAGTGGTAATATTAAAATAATACATAATATTCCTATACTAATAAGCATTTTTTTATTTTCCATTTTCTTTATTTTCCTTTTTCTTAAAATTTTCTAAACCTAAACTTGCTAAAATAAATATGGCTATTTGAGCTAAATAAATATATCGAGGTTGAACTTCAATTACAGAATAAACAATAAAATTAATTGCCAAAATATTAACTAATAAAATAACTCGTCTATCTTTATCTTTATTTTTTAAATATTTATATAACCCATAAATCATTAAACCAAAAGCGGTATAATAAAATATTTTATTTAAATTATTTAACTGATTTTGAAGGTCATTATTACTAAAATTAAAACCTAATATTTTATAATTATGTTCTTCTAATCCTGAAAAAGTCCAATCTAAATAACCACCACTCCAATAAATATTTGCTTTACAACTAATAAGTTCTAATGAACCTCTAAAACCTAAATTTTTAATTCGGCGCCTAATTTCTTTTTTAGCAGTTTCTTTATCTTGCATATAAACTACATCTTCATCATTATAAGTACCACAGGTATTATAATTAAATCCTAATAAAAATTTCCAACTTGTAAAATTATTTGTTAAACCAACATTATTTAAATGGGTAATTCTTACAATATTAGAAGCTCCTATATTTAAAATAAAATATAAACTAACTAATAAAATTATTCCGATATGCATTTTTTTATTAGCTTTTTTATAAATTAAATAAAAAATATACATACCTATTATAGCACAAACAAATACAATACCTTCACTTCGCATAAAATTTCCTAAAAATAATAGTATTGCTGCCCCAATATAATTTTTAATTTCATAAGAATCTTTAATAATTAAAAATATAGCTAAATAAAAACAAGTGGAGGCGGGTATTTGATTAGATAATACCGTATTAAAAAATAAAGGAAACATTAGTAATCCATATAATAAAGAAACCATTTGAGCACTTTTTTTAGAAGTTAATTCTTTAGCTATTAAATATACTAAAACACAATTAAAACTCGAAAATAAACAATTAATTATTTTTAAGAATGTTAAGGAATTCTTTATTGACAATAATAAATACATATAAAGAACAGGTCCAGTTTGATAACCATATCGATAAAAATAGATATCACTATTCATAACATTATAACCTTTTAATAAACTTTGCGCAGCATTAAATAAAACTTTAAAATCAGATAATACAGGCGTTTTAAATATTAGTACTACACCAATCCGTAATAAAAACATTATTAGAAATAATCCTAAAGCAAAATATTTTAATTCTTTTTTCCCCATAAACCAAATTAATAAGAAAAGAGGAATACTAATAAATATCGCATAAATACTAAAAAATTGTAATAAAAGAATAACAACTAATGCTCCTAACCCTATCCCAATATAACTTTTTTCCATAATAACCTCTATTCTTTATTTTGATAACCAATCCATTCATCATAACTAATAAATTCAAAGTTTAAATCATTTCTTAAATTATAGAAATATTTATAACAATCAGCATAATACTCTGTATCAAAATCCGGATTATGAACATAATTGCTATAAGGTAACATAGGTACTACAAGATTAGTTAAAGATGTATCTTGAGATTTTGTAATTATATAATTATTTCTTTTTTCACTAACAAAATAAATATAACCATATATACTTACATAATAAACTAAAATAATAATACCTAATATAATTCCTATATATTTACCTATTTTATATTTAGGATAATTAACTTGTTTTAATAAGTTACAAACTACCATTAACTCTAAAACATAAATCATAAAAAAGTTGCGAGGACCTATTGGAGTTACAACAAACAAAGGCGCTAAAACTCCCATTATACTGATAATTGTAAGTACAAAATAACTATTAATATTCAATTTATTCCTTAACATAATTATCGTCAATAATAATATAAACATATAAATAAAAGTTATAAACATATTAAAATAAGGTGTATAATTTAATAATAATTGCCAATTGGGATAAAAATGACTAAGAATAACATAACCTAAATAAAAACCTTGATATATAAAAGATAAAATAAGTAATCTTTGTTTCTTATTTTGATATTCATCTTTATTTTTCCAATAAATAATAAATAACAATATACTTATTAAACATATTAAAACTACATTATCAAAAGCCATATAATATTGAATAACATTAACTCCATTAGAAAGAATAATTGTTAATAAATCTTTTATATTTAACCCAAATTGTCTATAACCATCTCCAACTGAAGCAATAAGAGCATAAGATGGATGAGTAAACATAATAATCGTAGATATTAAACTAGCTATAAAAGAGATAACTAAAAATATATTAATTTTTTTATTTTTAACTAGATAAACAATATTTAAACCTAAAGTTAAAATTAATAAATAAACTGTTAAATTTTCAATGATAAGCGAAGCTAAGAAAAAGACCAAGGCATAAACTATCAAAAATAATTTATTAGTAACTTCTTTTAAATAAGCTTTTTTTAATAAAATAATTGCTAATAATAAAAACATAGTTGATACAACATAATTAGCAAAACCACTTGCCCAAACAATAGCTTCTTTAAATATTCCCATAGGCATAAATAAAAGTAATAGCCATACTAAAAGAAAATGAACTTTCGTAATTTTACTAACTAAATAAACTATGGTATTAAGAACTAAAGTATAAATTAACCCACGAATAAAAATATTTTTACATAAAAAGATAAC
>CANQOE010000028.1 GCA_947625315.1 uncultured Bacilli bacterium
TTTTTCATTAATTGTTTTAGGTTAATCATTCATAAAATTGGCAGAACCTACATTCATTAACTCCCGAATATTATTAGCGAAAGTTGCATTAGTTAAAGAAGACTTTTTAATTTTAGGATAAATTAGAGCAATTAAAACAATTATGAGAATCACAGCGATAACAACCCCTAAATATGTTAAAAACTTTTGATTTTTTTCCAATATAATCACCCTCCTATATTATTAGAAAAATTAAAAAACAAATATCTTTAATCTATTTGTTATAATCAGTCTTCGTTTTCCCTCCCTGATTATACTTTAATTTTACTACTAAAGGGTTAACTAGTCAATATTTATCCTAAAAAAAAGACTTATTTAGTCTTTATAAACGTTGAATATCTTCAATATCATTAATATTGATATGATGGCCATCTAAAGTTAAAAGTTGATTATTAGTTTTACCAACAATTATTTCTTCAGATGATTGGTTATTAATAGTTATGAGAACTTTACTTTTATAAACATGATGGGGATTAGCAAATATTTCATTGACTAAACGGGGAATATTATTTTTAGTCCCTCTGGTATCTTTTTTTGAACTATAAAAGATATCAGTATTATTATTTAGTTCATGGTCAATAGGATTGGCATAAACTTTAGGTAATTCTTCATTCATGATAATCATCTCTCTTTAATATATTTTATGATAAATTTAAAATTTAGAACCATAATATTAATATGAAAACAAAAAAATTAAAAAAAGAATTAATTATTGGGATTCCCCTTTTAATATTGATTATTATATCTTTACTTAATATGCAAATGGTAGGAAAATTTAGTAAGATGTATCAAAGCTATTTTTTAAAACAAACTATTTGGTTTATATTAGGTATTTTAAGTATGCTTTTAATAATGATTATTAAACCGAAAAGATTATTTAAATATAGTAAATATATTTATCTATTTAATGTCTTTTTACTAGTTTTAGTTTTATTTATGGGAAAAACTATCAATGGGTCAAAAGCCTGGTTTGATTTTTATTTCTTTTCTTTTCAACCAAGTGAACTAATGAAGTTGGCTTTAGCTTTATTTTTAGCCCAAAGTTTAAGTCTAGAGAATAAAGATTTAAAGATAATATTTAAAGCATTAATTATTACTTTAATTCCTTCTATCTTAGTTTTTTTAGAACCCGATACGGGAGCAATTATAATTTATTTTTTAATAATGTTGGGGGCAATAATCGTTAAAAAGATAAATAAAAAATGGTATTTATTTTTAGGATTAATTATAATTATTTTAGGAGGTTTATTTAGTTATTTCTATTTTTTTAATAAAGATTTATTAATTAGATTAATTGGAACTTCTTTCTTCTATCGGGTAGATAGATTATTAAATTTTTTTAATAATAATTCTTATCAATTAGATAGAGCTTTAATTGCAATTGGATCATCTATAATGATTGGTGAAAAAAATTTTATTTATATTCCAGAAGCCCCGACCGATTTTATTGTCGCTTTAAGTATTAAACAACTAGGAATAATTAGTTTTATTTTAATTATTTTAGCTTTTTTAGTTTTAGATATACATTTTTTAAGTACTTATTTTAAATTAAAAGAAGATAAAGGAAAAATATTTTATGCAAGTTTTTTAATGATGTTTTTGTTTGCTCAAATTCAAAATATGGCTATGAATTTGGGATTACTACCCATTATGGGTTTACCTCTTCCCTTTGTTAGTTATGGAGGAACCAATATAATTGTCTATTTTCTTTTTTTAGGCGTATTAAAAAAAATTAGCAAAAATTAACAATTTTTGCTTGACATTTGTTTTTTTTAGTAGTAATATACTTTCTCGAACATTTAGTTTGGTTTGAATAAAAATCTTTTCCATTCTTTGATATACTTCCTTTACTTTAACTAATATCAAATTCTACTAATTCAAACGGAAATTAAATGTTTTTTTCTTGCTCTTTTTTAGGGCTTTTTTTAGGCTCTTTTTTAGGACGTTGATGATTAGTCATATCAACAAGATAACCAATAAGAGCAAAGATGACAATTAAAGATGATATTAAAAACCAAAGATAATTACTAGTAATAAAATTAATTAACTTTTCCATTTATTCCTCCTCAGCACTTTTAAAAGTAATAGAACCAGATGTAGGAACGATATGAATCCATGTATTACCATCATTAACTTTTATTTCTTTACCATTAGCTTGGTATTTATAAATGGTTTGACTACTGCGGTCTTTTTTCTCCCAAGTAATAGGAATTACTAAACCATTAGTGAAATAATAACCTTTGCCACTGCCGATGTTTTCAATATCTTGGCGACCATATTCATCAATGGAATAATTTTTTACTTGATAAGCAATAATATTTTTGACAGTATATTGTTCTTTAGTAGCATAATCGGTATGAGCTACAGAATTAACGGATTGTTTATATACTTGGGTAGTAGCATCATAAACATAATTAGTAACATAGCTTTTAGAATAAAGTAAATCAATAGTATTAGATTCTTGAACATCTTCAAGAGAGGAATAATCAACTGGGGTAGCACTATAATTTAATAATAAGGCTTTATTAGTAGTAGCTCGATAATCCTTTTTAGCAACAATATTAGCCATTTCTTTTAAATTGGCAAAACCAGTATGTTCTTTATTAACCCCACTGATAGATTGTCTAAAAAAGTAAGGTGTTCCTGTAGATAAACCATTGACATTATCAATAGATAAAGTGGAAATATCACTTTGCGCTTGAGGGGACCAACCCCAGTGAATATAGTAAGCATCATTTTCTAAAGCATAATCAATGTAATAATGGCGAGCACTTCGAACACTACCAACTACTTCGGGTAAATTATCTTTAAATAAAGCTAAGTAACGGGTAATTCCGCCTTCAACAATTATTTCATATACTAAATAAGCATTTTTAAGACCTGTATGATAAGGACGAGCCGCGGCTAGATTGTTAATCATAACAGCATAAGGACGACTTTTACTATTGACATCAACAATTTGGACTTTCTTTTCTTCTTTTTTAGAAGGTAAATTAGTTTCTTTAGAAGCATTTTGAGGTTCGTTTTTAAAATATTTAGGGACAAAGATAATTAAGGATGCTATAAGTAGAACCCCAATTAATAAAACAAATACCTTTTTAAATTTCATTTTCTTTTTTCTTTTAGTCATTTTTTATTCTCCTTCTATTCTTTAAATTCAAAGATATAATTACATATCTCGACTTCATCACCATATTTGGCACCTAGACGTAAAAGTTCGTCTTCAACTCCCATACCTTTTAGTTTACGAGAAAAGCGAACTACCGATTCATCTTCCGTAAAACGTGTCATTTTGAAAAGTTTTTCTAAAGCTTCCCCTTTTAAAACCCAAACATTATTATCTTTAGTAATGGTAAAAGGTTTTTCTTCTTTAAATTGATAATCAACATGACTAATTGAGGTTTGGGTATTTTCTTCAGCATTATTAATTTCTTTTAATTTTTTAGCTAACCCATTGATAAGATTAGTATAGCTATCAGGTTCATAAAAACTTACGGGAATAATTTCAAGATTTGGATAAGCTTTTTTAAATTTTGCTAAATTAGTTTGAGCATTAGGTAAATCCATTTTATTGGCAATAATTATTTCTTTTTTTTGAGCTAAAGAAGCACTATAACTAGATAGTTCATGGCGAATTGTTTCATAATCTTGAAGAGGATCACGTTCTTCTTCCGCCCCCATATCTAAAACATGAGCTAGGATTTTGGTACGCATAGCATGTCTTAAAAATTTATGACCTAAACCTACCCCAGTTGAGGCTCCTTCAATTAAGCCTGGTAAATCGGCAATGATAAAAGAACTTTGGTCTTTTAATTTAACTACTCCTAAATTAGGCGATAATGTTGTAAAATGATAAGAGGCTATTTTAGGATGAGAGGCACTTATACAAGAAAGAATGGTAGATTTGCCAACTGATGGATAACCTATTAAACCAACATCGGCGAGTAATTTTAATTCGACTTTTAAAGTTTTTTCTTCACCTGGTTCCCCTAATTCACTAAAATGGGGAGCATTATCTTGATGAGTTTTAAAGGCGGCATTACCACGTCCTCCTCTTCCTCCGTGAGCAACGATTACTTTTTTGATATCACCAACTAAATCCGCAATAACTTCATTATTTGCTAAATCAGTAACAATGGTTCCTTCCGGTACTTTAATAACTACATCTTCCCCATTAGCTCCGAATTGATTAGATCCGCGACCATTTTCACCTTTGGGAGCTTTAATAATTTTTTGATAACGTAAGTCAATTAAAGTCTTTAAACCTTTATCGATTTCAAAAATAATATTAGCTCCCCGACCCCCATTACCACCATCAGGGCCACCCATAGCTAAATATTTTTCCCGATGAAAAGAAGTACAACCATCTCCTCCTTTACCGGCACAAACCTTAATGGTTATTTCATCTACGAACAACTTTATCACCTACTTTCATTCAATGTTTTGTTCATCTTTAATTTTAATATAATCATATGTATTAATTAATTCTTTATTTATTTGGGAATTTTTAATAGTATAGACATATTCTAAAAAGCGATAATTATCTAAAACATTTTCAATTTCTAAAGAATAAATCTTATTATTTTCAATATTAGCCATAATTTGATTATCTTGGTAAAAAATATTTAATTCATTATTATTGCTATCGATATAATATTCATTAGTATTTTTATAAATTATCGGATTAGGATTTAAGATTTTACCTTTATCATTTATTAGATAAATTTTTTGTTCAATCTTGCCATTATAAAAACCTAATAATATAGCTAGATAATCTTCATCGGTTTTAATTACTTCAAAATTTTGTTCGGATAATTTAACATATTGAGCAATGTTTTCTTCAGTAAATAACTCTTTAGTACTTGGGGCTGTTACATTATTAATAACATTAGTACTAAATATTTCTTTACCATCTAAATACATTGTTAAAGTACATATCTGTTCTTGGTCTAATAAGACATGATAATCTATTTTTAAACGGTGTTTTAAGCCATTTAAATAAATAGTAAAAACTTGAGATAAATTATCATCAAGCATTGTAGATGAAGTCATTTTTAATTTGTTAGTAACACGAGCATTATAAACATTTTCTTTAACAGATTGTTTTTTTAAAGTATAAATGGTAAATAAACCAATGCTTGATAAAATAATTATTAAAACAAAGCCACAGATAGTTCTTTTCATATGTTCCCCCTTACTCAATATTATATCAGCTTAAAGAAAAATTTAAAACTAAAAAAAGTTAAAAAATTAAAAAAGTAATAGATTTTAACCTATTACTTAAAAATGTTAAATATTTTACCTTTAGAGGCGGAACTATTTAAACGAGAAAATCCTAAAGATACTAAGAATTGATCTAATATAGGTTCATGCTCTTTTTTATCATCTAAATAAGGAATGTTAAAGAATACTTTACTATTGGTTTCTCTTTCAAAATCATTGACATCTTTAGCATTTAAAATACTTTTATTTAAGACAATTTTTTGATTTTTTAACTTATCAAAGATATCGCGGTCTTTACGAATTAATTTATTTAATTTAATTAAACCAGGTTCAATTAAATAGATTACTTCATTACATAAACTTTCTTGATGGGAATTATTTAAATCAACTAAAATTACTTCCGCATCCGGATTATTAGAAATATTATAAGATAAATCACTGGCAGCAATAGATTTTAAACTTTTATCATTTAAGTATATAAAGTCTTCGGCATCCGCTTCCAAAGCAACAACATTATAAGCTACTTCTAAATGTCTTTTTAAAAGATATATTAAAGTCGTAGCTCCCGCATTATCGGTTACATTTTCAAAACCAATTATTCTTAAACCACCACTTCCAGTTTTAGTAAAAGTATCATAATCTACAGGTTTATCATCTACTACTTTACCATTTAAGTTATGGTATTGCGCTACATCTTTATAAGTATTAGGGTTATCAATTAAAAATTTAACAGCATTTATATTACGCGTAAAATTATATATTCCCATTGATACTAATTGCGATAAGTAAGCCGCGGAATTTACTTTTTCAGAATCGTCTAATAAAATGATTACTTTACTCATATCAAAGTTAACTGATAAAGTTTGAATATTTTTAATATCTTGATAATCTTTAATCGCTGTAATATCTAAAATCATTTTATTAAAATAAAAGTTAGTAAATAAAGATACTAAATCTTCGGGAGTATAAACTCCATTAATACTTTTAATAACATCAATATCTAAAGTTGCTAACATATTTTGATATTTATTAGAAACTATAACATTCATATATTAACCTCCTATATATGCTTGATAAGCAGGGTTATCAACACTTATAAAATTTGATGATGTTCCCCGAACAGAGTATTTACCAAAATCCCCAATTACCGGTAAAGTAAATTTATAAAATAATTGCAATTGGTAATAACTTGTAAGATTTGTTCCATGAAATTTTTTAATACAATAATAATAATGTTTATTGGGTTGAACCTCTTCTAAAGAAGGGTTATTTAAATCAGTTGCCCCATAAAACCCGAGATTAATATTATCTTTAGAACAAATACCTGTTTCTTCATAACGATTATTAATCAATAAATTATTTATTAATCCTAAAGATTTATCGTTTATTCCTTCATAACGTTCAATGATATCAATAGCTTCATTACGCGTTTTTAGAGTTTTAGAATATGTTAAAGTTAAAAAGATGTAAGAGGCAAATATTAAGATAAAAGTAATTACTAAACCTAGTAACCAAGTTCCACCATGGGCTTCACGCATTTTAAATCCTCCTAACTACACCAAGCTCCAGGAAGAGGAGCAGTTTCATTTATAAGATTACACTCATTAGGAGAATAAATCCGCGGAGTTTCCCCAGTAATAGAGAAATCAGCGACTAATTCAATAATGGGTAAACCTAAAGTATAAAAAACTTTTACTTGATAATATAAAGCATTAGGTAATTCACTAGCAGATGCAGCTTTAACAGCATGAACACAAAAAGCCGCATTTTTAGCATTGTTACCTAAATATCTACCATCATTAAAAAAACCAACCCAATCATCATCACAATTACCCGTACTACGATAATTAGAATCTTTAAAATAGTCGGTAATTTGATTGCTAAAATTAGCACAGATACCTGGTCCTGTACAAATACCACCTTGGTTTTTAATAATATTAATTACTTCATTTTTGATATTATATGCCTTAGAATAGTTAATTGAAAAGCTAATATAACCCGCGAATAGTAAAATAAAAATTATTACTATTGTAAATAGAGCTGCACCACCTATAGATTCTCTCATTTTACCACCTTTTTAATTAACCTTTCCAAGTGCATGTAATTTTTTGCTCAGGATGACCTTTGACAGAACATTCAATTTTGCCATCATGAACATTTGAACAATTGCCATTTGCATCTTTATTTTCACAAACACAAATAGCTTCATCACATTTAATTTTAGTATTAAAGCCTTCGCTAATCATAGGCCATAGAAAGCCGAAGAAAAAGGCAATCAAACCAGCGACAATAATTACTACAATTACAGCCATATTAAGTTCTGAAGTTGCCTCTTTCATTTTAATTCCTACTTTCTATAATTATTTATTTCTTAGTACTTTCACATTCAGTAATGTCTGCTCCGCCATTTGTTCCTGGATAAGTACAGCATCTTTCCCCGCCTTCTCCATTATTAGCGGTATATGTTCCTCCTGAGTTTTCACATGTATTACGTGATAAACCTTGTTGTATAGCAGGCCATAAAAATGCATAGAAGAATGCAGCTACGGCAGCAATAGCAACAACTGTTATAACAGTCATATTTAATTCACCTGTTGCTTCTTTCAATTTTAATTCCTCCTTTGCTTTACTATTTATTATTATACCTAACTTTAAAGTAAATATCAAGTTTTTAAAAGATATTTTGTCAAATAAGTAGAAAAATATTGTCTAATAAGGGTAAAATGTGATATATTTATACTAGAAAGAATTGATTAGTATGGTTAAATTAAAAGAATTATTTAAAGGAATAGGAACTATTGCTATTTATGTTGTAGTAGCTATTTTAGGAGGGTTATTATTTGGCCCATTTTATTTTAATGCCAATATATTAATTGCTAGTTTAGCACAGTTAGCTACTTATAGTCTTTTAGTTTTTATATTAGCTTTACTCTATCAAAAAAGATTAAGAAATGATTTTAAAAGTTTTAAAAAAGAGAATATAAAAATTGCTTTAAAAAACTGGATATTAGGTTTAGGAATAATGGCTATATTTAATATATTAATATCAATGTTTATTAAAGGAATGGCTACAAATGAAAGTTTAAATAGAGATTTATTATTTAAATATCCTCTTAGTAATATTATAAGTATGATTTTTTTAGGACCAATAAGTGAAGAAATTACCTTTCGAGCCAGTTTTAAAAAAGCTTTTGATAATAAATATTTATTTTGTATAGTTACGGGGTTAATTTTTGGATTAGCCCATGTTATAGTGGATATATCTTTAACTCAAATATTATATATAATACCTTATGGAGCACTAGGTTTCTTTATGGCCAAAGCTTTTTATGAAACCGATAATATATATGCTTCTTTAATAATGCATGTTATTCATAATGGAATATGTGTAGCTTTATTGTTGTTATTATAGATTAGGAGATAAAGAATGGAAAAGAAAGAGAAAATAAAATTAAAATGGCGATTTAAAATTTTAATATTTTTAGTTATTGTTTTAGGGGTAATATTTGTATATGGACATAATATTAATGTTAAAGGTTTAAAAGTTGAGGAAATACCTATTTTTAATGAAAAGTTAAGTAAAGAATATGATGGATTTAAAATAGTGCAATTTGGCGATTTATTATATGGTAGTACAGTTTATGAAAAAGAATTAGAAAATGTTATTAAAGAAATTAATGCTTTAAATGCTGACGTTGTTGTTTTTACGGGAGATTTAGATAGCAATACTAGTATGAATACAGAACAAAGAGATATGTTTATTAAATATTTAAAACAGATTAATGGACGGATTGCTAAATTAGCCATAATTGGTGATCACGACCAAAAATATTTGGATGATTATAAAATAATTTTAGAAGATAGTAATTTTATTTTACTTGATAATGCTGTTAAAGAAATTTATGATGAAACAAATATTCCTTTGACTTTTATTGGACTTACTAACACCAATAATATTGAGCAATTTTATAATAATGATTCTTTTAAAATAACTTTGATTCATAAACCAGATGAAATTAAAAATATTCAAAACTCCAATTTAGTTTTCGCAGGGCATTCTTTAAGAGGCCAAATTATTATTCCTTTTATTGGGGGAATTAAAAAACAAGATGGAGCAAATATATATATAAATAATTATTATAAAGTTAATAACCAAGAGATGTATGTTACAGGAGGAATTGGTTGTCAAGATATAGCTTTTAGAACTTTTAATAAACCTTCAATTACTCTTTATAGATTATATAATTCTTAATCTATAAAGAGCTTTTTTATGGGCAAAAAACTTTTACTTGCATCTTACCCAATTTTATAGTATAGTAAGTTTGGAGTGTTAGTTATCTTTTTTTGTCTACCATTTAAGATTTTTCGTTTCTATTTTCCTCCTTTTAAGGGGGTTTTGGTAGAAAGGAGATCTTTATGGTTAATTCATTTTATAAATTAATAAGTTTGTTTAATTTTGGACAAACAAATAGACATATAACTTCTACTCCTATTGTTATAATAGGTAAGGTAGAAATCAATGTCTACTTTATGTGTATAAAGTAGATATATTAGATTAACTAACACTCTACATTTTTATGTTAACATATTATTTAATTAATTGCTACTATTTTTTTTATTTTGTTAGTTGTGTTAAACATAATGACTGATAAATAAAAAAATGTTATAATTAAAATAGCCAAACAAAAGATAAAGGAGGA
>CANQOE010000029.1 GCA_947625315.1 uncultured Bacilli bacterium
GTATAAGGTTCAACTAGTGTTAATTCAAAGATATCAGCATTTAAATTATTGGCTATTTGTTGAGCAACAGCTTTCGTATGATTTTGAGCCGAATAATAAACTACTAAAACATTTTTTATTTCCGGATTTTGAGGTTCTTCAGGAGTTTCTTCTTCTTCTTTAGTTTCTTCGACAACAGGATTTTGATTATTGTTATTATTTTCAGCAGGATGTTTTTTGACATAATTATCTAGTAACAAACAAGAGCCAATGCCTATTATAGAACCTAAAACGATTATTAATTCTATTATCTTTTTATTCATTTTCATTTCCCCTTTTAATTATTTAAAAATTTTAGAATATATTCTTTTAAATCGGCTACTTTAACGACATCTTGCTCCATAGTATCCCGATTTCGAACAGTTACAGTATCATTGTTAATTGTTTCATCATCAATGGTAATACATAATGGTGTTCCAATGGCATCACTACGGCGATATCTTTTCCCAATAGAACCAGTAGTATCAATATTAACCATAAAATCTTCACAAAGATGCGCATATATATCTTCCGCTTTAGGAAGATGAACTTTTTTAATTAGTGGTAATATGGTGGCTTTAATTGGGGCTATACTTGGTTTTAATTTTAAGACTTCCCGAGTTTCACCATTATCTAAAGTTTCTTTAGTATAAGCATTATCTAAAATAGCTAAGACTAAACGGTCTGCCCCAACAGTAGACTCAATGATATAAGGAATATATTTTTCGTTAGTTTCCGGGTCTAAATATTCTTGAGAAACTCCACTATATTCTTGATGGCGCGATAAATCATAATTTGTCCGATTATGGGTACCATTTATTTCGCCCCACCCAAAACAAAATTCATATTCAATATCGCAAGCTTCTTTGGCATAAAAAGCTAATTTTTCATGGTCATGAAATCTTAATTTATTTTCTTTTAAACCTAAACTTTTAAAGAAATCTAAAGCATATTCTTTAAAATAGTTATAAAGTTCACTGTCAGTTCCTTCTTTACAAAAAGTTTGATATTCCATTTGCTCAAATTCAATAGTTCGAAATGTAAAGTTACCAGGAGTTATTTCATTACGAAAGGCTTTACCTACTTGACCAATACTAAAAGGTAATTTAGTACGCATTGAACGCATAACATTTAAGAAATTAACATATTCCCCTTGCGCATTTTCGGGTCTTAAATAAACAATACTTTTAGCATCTTCCACAACTCCCCTGTGGGTTGCAAACATCAAATTAAATTGACGAATATCGGTAAAATCAGAATGACCACATTTAGGACATGGCACTTTATGCTCTTTAATGTAGGCTACCATTTCTTCTTGGCTCATAGCATCCGCATTAACACTACTATCAAAATCATTGATTAAATTATCGG
This sequence comes from uncultured Bacilli bacterium, assembly GCA_947625315.1. Classification (GTDB taxonomy): domain Bacteria; phylum Bacillota_I; class Bacilli_A; order RF39; family UBA660; genus Caccenecus. The sequence continues at coordinate 1,390 of CANQOE010000029.1, forward strand.
CTCTATGTCTTACTTTACAATGTTTGCAATCAATTAAAGGGTCACTAAAACCACCAACATGACCTGAAGCTTCCCAAACGCGAGGATGCATTAATATAGAAGCATCTAATTCATAAGCATTAGGTCTAGTTTGAATAAAAGTTTTGCGCCATGCATCTTTAATATTATTTTTTAAACGAGCCCCTAGAGGTCCATAATCCCAAGTATTAGCAAGTCCACCATAAATTTCACTTCCTTGAAATATATAACCATATGTTTTACAATAATTTACGAGTTCTTCTTGGGTAAAATTTGCCATTAGTAATTCCTTCTTCCTATTTATTTAATTATAAAAGAAAAAACTAGATATTTCAACTATTTATATCTAGTTCTTTTAAATTTTTGATAATAATTATTTAAAATACTCAATAAATAATTATATATATTTTTAATTTCTGATTCTAAATTGGGATCATTAAAAAAGTTATTTACTAAAGGATTAATAATCTTTAAACATGTTTCATCACTTATAATTAAATAAGCAATAATTTCCATAATCATTAGAATAATCTCAGCATAAACTTCTCTATCTTGAATATTATAACTATTTTCGTTTATAAAATCTAAAGCTTGATATGTATTTAAAACTAAATAACTTTTATCAACAAAGATATAACTATTAAATTCTTTTGTTCGATAATTAATACTTTCAATTTTAGTAATTTGGTTATTATTAATAAAATCATATTCCGTACGTTGATTTAAATAATAAGTTTGATATTTATATTTAATTAAATAACTTCTTACTTCGAAAAAATTATTATCTTTTAATATATTATTAATAAAAATAGTAATAATTTTATTAACATCATATTTTAATGTATCTAAATAAATAAAGCAATCATCACTTTCATAATTATTTAAATAATTTAAAAGACGCATTTTATATATAGGAGCCATATTTAATTTTAAGATAGTCTTTTTTATTTTAGAAACATCATTATTTTTAAAGATAGTAAATAAAAAGTTAGTTTCATCTTCAATATTTTTAGATAATTCACTTAATAAGAAGTCATTATCAAAATTAGCCGGATTTTGTTCTTCTTCAATAAGTAATAAATAATTTTCTCTAATTCTTTTTTCAATTTCATTTAATTTTTGATATTTTTGTTCTAAATTCATACCTTAACCCCCAATTAAATTAGATCCACATCGAAATATCAATAACTCTCGTAGATTCTAATTCAATTTTTTTAAATATTTGAATAATAGCATCAACAATAGTTTTAAGAATATTTGAAGTATTTCTTTTAACTCTAATACCTATTATTTCTTTTTGCATTTTTTCCCGAAATTTATAATCTTCCACATATTTACCCATTATTTCATCTAATTTTTGCATTTCACTTAATTCATCTAAATCATTAATATTAACTTCAAAAATATAATTTTTATATATATCTACTAAATAAGAAGAAATATTATCCCCTTCTAAAAACTCCGCTTTAACTATCTTATTAAAATTATGACAATAACTTAAAATTAATTTATTACTTTCCATTTACATACTTCCTAACTATATATCTATTGTAATTCTTTTAGTTTATATTGTAAATAATTTTTATTAAAAAAATTAAAAAATAGTTAATTAAATTAGAACAATTTTTTTAAAATTTTAACAATAAGCATATTTTATATTTTCTAAGGCCTATTTTGACACTAAAAAACTATTGCCAATAATTTTAACAATAGTAATTTTTATATTATAAATTGTGAATTTTTTTCATCCTCTCTTATTTGCTTTAACTAATCCTGCAAGGCCAATAATTAAAACTATAGCACCAACTCCAATTAAACCATAAGCAAAATATTTATTATTTAAAATATTTTCTTTTGGAGTAGAAGAATCATCTTTATTTTCGGTACTATTTTCCGTTGTAAAAGTAAATTCATAATTGATTTTATTTGTTTGCATTAAGTCCCAAGTTAAAATTTTTCCATCTTTAGATGTAGTGGTAGCATTATGTTTAATTGGTTTATTTGGTAATGTTACGACATAATTCATGGTTATTAATTCTTTAAGTTCATCCAAATCCATATTTAAGTCTAAACCATCAGTTGAATTATCAACAAAATAATTAGCTATATATACATCATCTTTTTTCGTATAAAATATTTCATTAGTTGTTAAATCATTTATGTTTATTTCTTGTTCATTAATACTTGTTAGGGTATCAATATTATCATATTTTTTAGATACATTAATTTCATATTTTAAATTTTCTTTATCATAGTTTAAATCAACATTAAAACCTTTATCTTTTAATTCTTGACTTTCTTCTTCACTTAAAAATTCATTAAAATCTTGTTGAGTAATATTTTCTCTAATGTAGCTTTTTAAATCTTCTTCATTACTAGGTATTTGATTTTGCGAACATTCATTTAAACAATCTTGGTCATTATTACAAGCTGAAGTACATGTTTCACTTAAATAATTACCATAATTTAGTAAATATTTTAATAAATCAATACTAGCACTTACTTTAAAATCTACTTGTTTATCTTTGCTAATTTCCATGTTTAAGTTATAATCCATACAACCAAAAGTTAAAAAGATTACAAATAATAATAAAAGACTTTTAAATTTATTTTTCATATACATCCTACTTTCTATTTAAAAAGATATCATATATTTAAATATTAAGCAAGTAGATTAATTCATTTTTCTTAATTTACTTTACACTTATTTAAACTATTTTTAAAAAATATTTTGGCAAATTTATTATTTTAGGTTATAATATAATTAGGTGATAAAATTGAAGAAAACAAAATTGAAATTAAAGAAAAAAACGATTATGATATTTATAGCAATATTTATTTTTTTAAGTATAGGTATATATGCTAGTGTTAAAATATATCAAAATATTCAATATAAGAAAACTAATGAATATAAATTACTTAATATAGGTTATACTTTGGAAGAAATAGATTTATTAGAAGATAAATTAGATAATGAATATATAGATACGTTAATTAATAAAGAAAAAGATGATTATTTATTAACTATTATCCAAGAAAAATATTTTTTAAAAAGAAATATTACTAGATATTTAGAATATCATGAAAAATATGAAAATACTAATCCTAGTTTAGTTATCGCCTTAGTTAATACTAATAATGATTATAAATACTATGAACATGATATAGATACGGATACTTCGAAAGAAGAATTATTATTAGTAAATAAATACTATCATTTAACCGAAGATTACGTACCAGAAGATTTAGTTAAAGTTTCTAATAAATATTATTATGGAGAAAATCATCAAGTTAGAGAAAAATTATATAATGCTTTTATTAATATGTGGAATGCCGCCTACAAAGAAGATATATATTTAATTATGAATTCTACTTATCGCGAATATAGTGAACAATTAAATGTCTATAAAGATTATGAAAGATCTATTGGTTCTATTGAAGCCGATAAAATTGCGGCGAGAGCAGGTTATTCCGAACATCAAACAGGACTAGCAATAGATGTATTTAGTACGAAATATACGACTACTTCTAATTTTAAAGATAGTGATGCTTATTTATGGCTAAAAAAAAATGCTTATAAATATGGTTTTATTGAAAGATATCCCGAAGATAAAGAAAATATTACCGGTTTTCAAGCCGAAGCTTGGCATTGGCGTTATGTAGGAGTAGAAGTGGCGACATATATTCAAGAAAATAAGATAACTTTTGATGAATATTACGCTTATTTTATCGAAAAATAAAAAGGATTTAACGATTAATCCTTTTTTAATATTTTATTAACTATAGGGATACCGAAAAATTCATAAAAAATTTTTTTCATAGTATCGGGATTAGTTACTAATTCATTTTTTCATAGTAAGATACTAAATGGTTGATAGCTTCTTCAATATTTGTAAATTCGACATAGTCAAATTTTTGAGCTCTATCAATTACATAAAATTTAAAAATTATTTGGTCATCTTTTAAGCCTTCTTCTAAACATGGATCTCCCATTCCAAAGCTGAATGGATATCCCAAATGAGGCAAATATATAATATCTGTTTCTTGACGTAATCTATCACAAATTATTTTGGTATTTTCAGGATTAAAATAGTTTAACATTTTTTTCAAAAACCTCCTAATGAAAAATTTGCAATTATTTTTGACTTAAATCTTGATAATATTTATAACGTTTTTGAGCATATTCAATCTGTGATTGTAATAAAGTATTAGCTAAAGCTGGTTCTTTAATTTTTAAAGCATTATAACGAACTTCCCCATCTAAAAAGTTAGCATATTTAGAAAAGTCAGGTTCTTTATTATCTAAATAAAGCTTTTCTTCTTCTGGATTATAATGCATTAAAAGCGAATAACCTACTTCACTGGCTAGTTTTTCTTCTTCGATAGAATAAGACATACCCTTTTTAATTCCCTGTTCAATACATGGAGAGTAAGCAATAATTAAAGATGGGCCAACATGCTCCATAGCTTCTTTTATTACTTTTATAGCTTGCATCATATTAGCTCCTAGAGAAATGGAAGCTACATAACAATTAGGATACGACATAGCAATTCTAAATAAATCTTTTTTAACATTTCTTTTACCAAAGTTAGCAAATTCGGCTACTTGACCTAAACGAGAAGATTTACTTAATTGGCCTCCGGTATTGGAATATACTTCCGTATCTAAAACTAAAACTTTAATATTTTCGTTAGTTGATAAAACATGGTCTAAACCTCCAAAGCCGATATCATAAGCCCAACCATCACCACCAATAGCTAAAATAGTTTTTTTAGGAAGATACGCTAAAAGTTCTTTTAATCTATTAGGAATAGTTTCCACTTTTAGTTTATTTTGGATTTCTTTAGTTTTACTATAATCATTTAAATTATTTTGATATTCGAAAAATAAAGCTTGGACTTGAGGATTAACGTTAGCCATTTCTTCTTGCATTATTTTTAGAATTAAAGCTTGTTTATTTTGATAAGATAAATGCATTCCTAAAGCAAACTCCGCATTATCTTCAAATAAAGAATTAGCCCAAGATATGGAATAAGGGGTAGATGGCGCACTAGCTCCATAAATACTAGAACAACCAGTAGCATTAGCAATAATTAATTCTTCGCCATATAGACGCGTAATTAAATTGATATAAGGAGTTTCGCCACAGCCAGCACAAGCACCACTAAATTCAAAATATGGTTTACTTAAACTTACCCCATTAATACTAAATTTGTTATATATAGGGGGATTTTCATAATTAGAAAAATATTTATTAGCTAGTTGTTGGTTATTTAAGTCAAGAGGACCAAACTCTAAAGCTTTTTGACCATTTTTACCAGGGCATTCTTGAATACATAAACCACACTCGGTACAATCTACTTCACTAACCATAATTAAATAATTATAATCTTTATTTATTAAATAAGGAATACCAATATTTTCTTTAGTTAAAAAGGGACGAATAACACTATGGGGACAAACAAAACTACAACGTCCACACATAATACAGTTTTCACTTTTCCATTTAGGAGCTTGATTATTGATAGCTCTTTTTTCATATTTAGATAAACCACCTGGGAAAGTACCATCTTTAAAACATGCTAGTTCTTTAACAGTTAAACTATCCCCTTCCCGTTTATTTATTTTACTAATAACATCTAAGTTTTCAGCCAAAGTTGTTTTATTAGTATTGGTAATACTTATTTCTTTTAAATAATTAGTTACATTACTTATAGCTTGAATATTACTATTAATAATATTTTCACCTTTAGTATGATATGCTTCTTTAATGCGGTTGCTTAAGATATTAAAGGCATCTTTAACTTGTAATTCTTCTAATAATAAATATTCAATTATTTTACTAATTTTCCCGGCAATACCACAATTTCTTGCAATAGCATCACAATCAATTGTATAAACTTTAATATGGCGTTTAATTAAAATTTCGGCATCATGTATAGTTAGAATTTGATTAACTTCTTCCATAGTTTTCCATGTGTTTATTATAAGAATACCATTCAAAGCAATATTGTCTAACATTTTAAACTTTTTAAAATATTCTAATTTAGTAACTACAATTAAAGAAGGATTAGTAACATAAAATGGGGCAAATATTTTTTCTTTACTAATACGGAGGTTACTAATAGTTACGCCTCCTGATTTTTTAGAATCATAAGAGAAATAACCATTGACATAATAATTATTATCACCCATAATATGTAAAAAATCTTTAGAAGCACTAACACAACCATCAGAACCATAACCATATATTAATAATTCTTGCGCATTTAAAGTAAGATTATAATCTTCTTTAGGTAAGGATGTATTAGTTAAATCATCTACTATACCAATAGTAAAATTATTTTTTAAATTTTTTTCTAACATCGTATAGACACTTTTAATATCAGAGGGAGGAGTATTTTTACTAGATAGACCAAAACGACCTCCAACTACTTTGATATTGGTATCTTTTAGAATATTTACAACATCTAAATAAAGAGGTTCTCCGGATGCAGCAACTTCTTTTGTCCTATCTAATACGGCAATATTTTTAACAGTTTTAGGTAAAACATTTAAAAAATATTTAGCACTAAAAGGACGATATAAATGAACCGTGATTAAACCAATTTTTTTATTTTTCTTTAATTCTTCATCTATAACTAATTTAATAGTATCACATACACTACCCATAGCAACAATAATATTTTTGGCATTTTTAGCGCCATAATAAGTGAATGGTTGATAATTGGTATGCATGATTTTATTGATTTCTTGCATATATTTATTAACAATATCGGGTAATTCTTGATATTCTTTATTGCGCGCTTCTTGCGTTTGAAAATAAATATCTTCATTAAAAGCCATACCTCTTTGAATTGGTTTAGCATTGTTTAAAGCTCTATTTTTAAAATTTTCTAATTTATCCCAAGGAACTAACTTTTTTAAAGCAGCATAATTTAACTCTTCAATGGAGGCTATTTCATGCGAGGTGCGAAAACCATCAAAGAAATGTAAAAAAGGAAGGGAAGAATCAATCGCCGATAAATGAGCAACCGCGCTTAAGTTTTGAGCATCAAATACATTACTAGAAGCAAGAAGTGCAAAACCAGTTTGCCGAGTTGCATAAATATCACTGTGATCCCCAAAAATAGATAAAGCATTTGTCGCAATACTACGAGAAGCTACATGAATGACTCCCGGAAGCATTTCGCCGGCAATTTTATACATATTAGGAATCATTAATAATAAACCTTGGGAAGCTGTATAAGTAGAAGCTAAAGAGCCACTTATCAAAGCTCCATGCATGGTTGCTATAGCTCCAGCTTCACTTTGCATTTCCATTAAAGTTGCGGGATTATTAAATAAATTTAATCTTTTAGTTTTTAATAAATCAATATTAGAAGCCATTGGGGAAGATGGCGTAATTGGATATATAGAAGCTACTTCACTAAAAAAATAAGCAATATCACTACAAGCTTTATTTCCATCACATATTTTTAACATTTAAAATTCCTCCTTATATTTCTCTTTTTAAATCAATTAATTTTGTATCATCAAAAACTAGTTTAAATACTCTAATGCCATCCCAAGAACCATCAATAATTGATTTATCTTGATAATTTAAAATTAACCGATTATCTAAATTAAAACCTTTGGTACAATAATTACTTAAAAGAGCTGTTATAGCTACATTATGGGTAAACATCGCAATTTCTTGATTGGGATGGTCTTTTGTTACTTTTTTTATAAACTTAAGTAGGCGAAATTTAACTTCATTTAAAGATTCTCCCCTATTTAATTTAAAATCAAAATTAGCTTCTTGCATTTCATTAATCGCCCGAATTTTTAAATTACCTAAATCCCCAATTAATCTTTCATTTAAATCTTTAACAACTTGAATTTCTAATTCTAAAGCTTGAGCTAAATATTTGGCAGTAGCAATACTCATAACATAATTAGATGTATAAATACTATTAACCTTTTGTAAATATTCTAATTTAGCAATATTCTTACTTTCTTCTTCCCCTTCTATACTTAAAATTCTTTTTTCTCTTTTACTAATTAAAGATTCTGTTTCAGGAAAAGCTAAATTATTCATTGTAAGTGCATTATTTATTAAATAAATTGTTGTCATTTTAATATTCCTCCCAAAATTCCATAACTAAATATTAACATAATAATCCCAGCCATAATAACTCCCACAATCGCCGCTAAACAGGACTTTTTTTTGTCCATTCCAAGTAAAGATGCGATTAAACAGCCTGTCCAAGCCCCAGTCCCAGGAAGTGGCACACCAACAAAAAGAATTAAGCCTAAATATTTAAGTCTTTCTATTTGATCTTTTTTACTTGTTGCTCTCTTTTCAATTTTTGTTACTAATTTTCCTAGATACTTCCCTCTTTTTTTTAAATAACTAAATATTTTTTCAATAAAAAGTAAAATAAAAGGAATTGGAATTATATTCCCTATAAAACAAACAATAAAACTCGGAACTATCGGTGCATCCATTAAAGCTGCTGCGATTAATCCCCCTCTAAGTTCCAATATAGGCATCAAAGATATTATA
>CANQOE010000030.1 GCA_947625315.1 uncultured Bacilli bacterium
AAACACATTCAAAAGGTTAAAAAGAATGTAGAGTTGATGAATGAATTAGGTATTTGTACTTTAGATAGTTATACAGGAGATTTAACTGGTTATGGTGCCGATTGTCCTCTTTGTTCAGGACGTCTAGCTTGTATGAGTTCTTTAGATTTAAGTGGAGGTCGTACTACTTATGAAGATACAACTTATGGTGAAGTACGAATTGTTGCTTCTTCTAAAAATCTTCCCTGTGGCACAATTATTAAATTTGATAGTGATCGAATAAGTGACGAACCCGTTATTGCTATTGTTCTAGATAGAGGAGTAACCGGAAATGACATCGATTTACTTACTCAATCAGAAAGTTATGCTAGTGCCTACATTGGACGTTCATCTATCACTTATGATGTTTTAAGATTAGGTTGGAAAAAGTAATTTTTCCTTTTTTTAAATTAGAAAGGAACTATATATGAAAGCTAAAAAAAGTTTAGGTCAAAATTTTTTAACAGATGAAACAATTTTACAAAATATCGCCAATTCTATACCTACTAATATTAATGATTTAATAATCGAAATAGGACCAGGTTTAGGAGCTTTAACTAAGTATTTAACTAAAAAGAATTCTTATCTTTTAGGTTATGAAATAGATACTAGTTTAAAACCTTATTTAAAAATTTATGAAAATAATAAAACTAAAATTTTATTTCAAGACTTTTTAAAAGCTAATTTTAAAGAAGATATTAATAAAGAATATGAAAATATCTATATCATAGCTAATATTCCCTATTATATAACTACACCCATTATTAAAAAAGCTATGACAATTAAAAACCTTAAAAGTATGTCTTTATTAGTTCAAAAAGAAGTAGCCGAACGTTTTTGTGCTAAACCTCATTCTAAAGCTTATGGATCTTTAACTGTTTATTTAAACTATTACTTTGATATTAAATATTTATTTGATGTTAAAAAGACTTGTTTTAATCCCATTCCCAAAGTTGATAGTGCTGTAGTAAATTTCACCAAAAAAGAAAAACAAGCAAAAGTTTTAAATGAAGAATTATTTTTTAAATTAATTGAAGATTCTTTCCAATATAAAAGAAAGACTTTAAAAAATAACCTAAAAAATTATAATTTAGACAAAATAAATGAAATATATACTAAATATAATTTAAAAGAAACAACTAGAGCTGAAGAATTATCTTTAGATATATTTATAGATATAACTAATAATTTAAGCCAATAAAATAACTTTTTTCATAGAATTTAAAAATATATTAGCAAAATTAATTTAATACTAAAACTCTATTTATTAAAGATTTAATTATATCTTGTTCTTCTATTTTATTTATCGCAAAAGTTTTATATCCTGCATAATTAAGAGAAGTACCACAGTGAAAAACTACTTTTTTATCGATAATAATAAATCGATCGTGAAAACTATTACTAAAAATAATATTTAAATTATGATATTCTAAATTATACTTTTGAATATCCATATTTTTTAATAAACCATTAGGTTTAACCACTTTTATCAGCACAATTATCTATTAAAATAATATTTTCTTTGGCTTTATTCATAATATCCACTAATTTAGAATAAGCATCATATATTTGTCCTTCATAAAAAATCATATTTATTTTCTCATTACTTTTAAAATTATTAAAAGATTCTTGTAATAATTTAATTTCTTCATCGTGTTTAAAAACCAAATTATTAACATATTTTTGTTCCATTAATTCTTCAGAGATAATTCTCCGCATTAAAACAAAAGCATCCATAATTGCAATACTAACCTGTGTTGCTACATCACTTTTTAATATTGTTGCTAACATAGCTACCCCTTGTTCCGTAAAGAAGCGGGGATTTTTAAACTTACCACCTCTTAATTCTTTTTTTTGGTCAAAATTTTTGACCAAAAAACTTTCTAGTCCACTTTGTGTTAACTTAAAACTAAATCTCTCTGGAAACTTTTCTAAGTTATTTTTAACAGCTTGATTAATTTCTTTTGTCCCATTTTTACATTGATAAAGAACTGCTAAATCACTATCTAGCATTACTTCTACTCCTCTTACTTCATAAATCAAATCCATTATTTTGCCCTTTTTACCGGGTATTATTAGATTATTTTGTTTTTCTAAATCAAAACATTTTTTTATTTTTTCCAAAATTATTTCTTTGTTTTCTTTTTTTATAAGTCCATTAAATATAACTATTCCTTCTCAAGTAAAAACATAAGGCCAATATTTTTTATGTTTTCCTCTAGCTATTTCTTCCTCACTTGAGGCCGGCGACTCTTCCTTTAAGGTTCCATTTTGGAACCTTAAACTATTATATTCTTCTTGAGTTAAACGAAAATAAATTTCTTTTGAAAAATTATCTTGATGTCTCTTTACAAATCTATTTATATTCTTAGTTCCATTTGAAATTCCATACTTTAACTTCATTACTCATTTTCAAAACCACCCTTCAATTGTATTATTACAAACAAAAGTATATATGTCAAATTTTTCTAAACATAATTACTTTTTTTTAACATATACTTTATTGGTGAAGAAAATGCAATTAAAACGTGGTGATTTAGTTACCCGCCCGAGCTATAACAACGATACCATTTTTAAAATTATCAACATTAAAAATAATATCTATTATTTAAAAGGCATAGAAGTTAGACTTTATGCTGATGCTAAAATAGATGATTTAATTAAACATGAAAATACCAAATCCCAAGAAGAAAGTCAAACTGAAGAAAATAAAGAAATAGATAATATTAATATACCTACTCTACCTGAAGAACGCAGCAACTACTTCTTTTTACCCGCTAAAATACTGCACATAGATGGTGATAAAGACTATTTAAATCGTTGTTTAAATTTTTATCGCCAAAAAGGTGTTTTAGCTATTGGTAAAAAAATAAATGAAGAACACATATATGAAGTAATATTAGCTCTTTTAAAAGAATATAAACCTGATATAGTTGTTATAACTGGTCATGATGCTTATTACTCTAAAAAAGGCGAAATAACTAATCTCAATAATTATCGCAATACTCTAAACTTTATCAAAGCTGTTAAAGTTTCTCGTAAATATGAAAAATCACCCGAAAAACTAATAATTATCGCCGGAGCTTGTCAAAGTAATTATGAAGAACTTATTAAAGCGGGAGCTAATTTTGCATCTTCCCCTAAAAGAGTTAACATTCATTGCCTCGACCCGGCCATAATCGCTGCTACTTTAGCTTTAACGGAAAGAAATGTCGAAATAAACATTCAAGAACTTCTAGCGCAAACTAAATATGGTGAAAATGGTATGGGTGGTATTAAATGTAATGGCTTAATGTATGTTGGCTATCCTAGATAAGGAGGAGATATTTGAACAATTTCAATATTAAAGAAGAAATTAAAAACAATTTACATCGTCCAGTTATTATCACTGTCTATGGAATGCGTAATAAAATTAATACTTACGAAGGAACAATTAATGCTATTTACCCCAATATATTTACGATTTTAACTAATAATACGGAAAAAAGTTTTAGCTATTCAGATATAATTACCGGAGATATTAAAATAAAATACGTTTAATACTTGCTATTTTCCAAATTTTGCTATAAAATATAATTAAGTTGTAAAACTTTAGAAAGGGTAAAATTATGCAAATCACATCAGTAAGCGTTCATAAAATTGAAAAAGAAGGCTCAAGAATGAGAGGTATAGCATCTGTATTATTAGATGATTCATTTGCTATCCACGATATCCGGATAATTGAAGGCGACAAAGGTTTATTCATTGCAATGCCTAGTAGAAAAACGGCTACTGGTGGTTATAGAGATATAGCTCACCCAACAAATCCTGATGTTCGTAAAATGTTTGAAGATGCTATTTTAAGTGAATACAACAAAGAATAGTATTTAATTCCCCTTTTTGGGGTTTTTCTTTTGGTCTAAAAAAATATTTTTAACATATAATTAACTAAAGGAGAAAGACAATGGATAAAGAAAATATTATAACTTATGGAACTCACGAATTAAAATTAATAGACCGCAAAGAAATAGCTTTAACAGGTATTAAAAAAATAACTAGCTTTGATAGTGAAGAATTTTTACTAGAAAGTAATATGGGTATGATTTTAATTAAAGGTAGTAATTTAGAAATAATGCGTTTAGATACTCATGATGGCAATGTTAAAATAAAAGGTAAAATTAATAGTTTTAATTATTTAGAAGGCAAAGATAAAAAAACGGAAGAAAGTCTCTTATCCAAACTATTTAAGTAATGAATGCTAAAACCCAAATAATCGTCCTTTTATTTTCTTACCTATATGGTTTTTTAGCTTATTATCTAATTAAATTAAATAAACTAATTATTCAAAATAAAAAACCTCTATTTCAAAGTATAATAACCATTCTTTTAATGTATAATCTAACTTTAATTTATATAATTAATTTATATAAATTAAATGAAGGAATAACGCATATATATTTCTTTATATGTATCTTATTAGGTTTCTTTACTAACTTAAAAGTGTCAAATAAATTAAAAAAGAATGTCAAATATCAAAATTTTCTTGCTAAACTAAAAAAGAAGTGCTATACTAATACTAGTCGAAAATAGGGGTGATGAACTATTAAAAGAAATATTACCAAAAAAGAAAAAAGAAGATTAACCTTATTTGTTTTAGCTTTCTTTTTAATTATTACTTTTATGTGTGTCAATGTATTCCCCGATTGGCTTAAAATTATGTCTAATAATAAAGAATTAGCTTTATTAGAAGAAAATTATGAAGATTTATTAGATAAAGAAAAATCTTTAAAAGCCGAAGTAGAAAAATTAAAAGACCCTAAATATATGGAACGTTATGCTAAAGAAAATTTCCTATATACTAAAGATAATGAAATAATTATTCGTAAATCACCAACTGAAACAGACGAATAATTTTTTTTAATTGTTTATAATTTTTAAGAAATCTTAAAATAATTTAACATTTTAAACAATTTAATATAAAAAAATACAAATATTTATGGTATAATAATTATCAATTTGTTGGAGGAATTTATGAATAAAAGTGAAATTAATTTAAATTTATACAAAATATTTTATGAAGTTGCATTAAGCGAAAGTATATCGGAAGCCTCAAAAAAGTTATTTATTACTCAATCAGCTGTAAGTAAAGCCATAAAAAAATTAGAAGAAGATTTAAACACTAGTTTATTTTATCGAAACTTTAAAGGAGTTAAACTAACCGAAAAAGGAAAAGAACTTCTATTTTATGTAGAAGAAGCATTTAATAATTTAATAACTGCCGAAAGAGCAATGGTAGAAAGCAATACATTAAATAAAGGAAAAATATCTATAGGCGTTCCCTCCCAAATAGGTTCGTTTTATATATTTGAAGATATAACTAATTTCCACAGAAAATATCCTAACATTGAAATAACCATCATAAGTAAAACCACTACTCAATTATTAAAATTATTAGAAAGCCATGAAATTGATTTTATGATAGATACTTCACCAATAGATTCAAAAATAGATAACTTAATAATCAAACCATTAATTGAAGTAGAAAATTGTTTTGTGGTTAAATCAGATTCATTGCTATCAACAGATAAAATTAAATCTATTAAAGAAATTGCTAAATATCCATTAGTTTTGCCAATAAAAGGAACTGATAATAGAAAACAATTAGATAAGATTTTTGAGAAAAATAATGTGGAATTAAAAAACGTAATAAATATTCATACAAGCGAAATGATAGTGGGTTCCATAAAAAAAGATTTAGGAATAGGATATATAATATATGATGTTATAAAAGATAATTTGAAAAATGGAGAATTTAAAATTATTAACATAAAAGAAAATTTACCTAAAATTACTATTAATTTAGTCTATGTAAAAAAGTACTTAACTGCGGTCCCTAGATTTTTTATTGAAAATTATTTAAAAATAAAAATAGATTAATATGAATTTATTTCATATATCTTATGAAAAAATTAGAGGATCTTAATAATAAAATTAGTGCTATAATTAAAAGGAAAGGAAAATTTAAAATATGAATAAGATTAAAACTACTAATATAGCAATATTTGCAAAATCATTTTATTTATTAGGGGATTCTCTACCTTATTGTTATGATTGTAAATATTGTAGATTAAATGGAGAAAAATGTGAAGAAAAACATTACAATATACTACCAAGTGAAATTAATCCCAATTTTACAAATTTACCAGTTGCCGTAAATTTATTTTATGGAGACCCTTTATTGCAAATAGATAATACTATTAATTATTTGCGAAAATTAGAAGCTGTTAAACATAAAGGACCGGTAATAATTATTACTAAAGGAGATTTTTCCAAATTTCCCGATATAAAATTTGATTTGGATTTACACGTTGCTTTTTCTACTTTTGGAATTGATTCACCATTAGATGGTAATACTATGGCTCGCTTTGAAAATAATTTAAAAGAAACTAAAAAAAGAAAGAACAATTATAAATATTCGATAGAATATCGTCCAATAATTTATAATGTTAATGATAGTGTTGAAGCTTTCACTAAAGTATTTACTCTAGCAAAAGAATATGGCTTGGCTATTGGTTACTCTGGGTTACAAGGAAAACCCCAAAGCGTAAAAATATGGCAAGAGCAAGGTATTAACTTGCAACCATATCCCGGATTTAAATTTGGCCACAAAAAAATAATAGATGCTAAAATAATGGAACTATTTGAAAGAATGGCTAAAACATATGACGTACCAGTTTTTAGAAAAACTTCATGTTTATTTTCCTATGTTCATAATTTACCACGAGATTATAACGCTCATTATTATAGACCAAGCGAATTAGGATGTGCTAACTGTGTAATGCAAGAAAAATGTCAATCATTTAAAAATAATTTACCATTAGAAAATGATTTGAGCAATATTATACCTTTTAATTATGAAATAATAAATAAACAAGATCATGTATGCATATTAAAGCAAAAAGGAATATGTGAATTTCCAACGGAAGATTGTGCTCATATAAGTGGAAATATCATTCGAATTACCGAACCACTTACTACTTCAGATGTAAGGGTTATAAAATGGTTAACTGGTTATACGGTAGATGCTAATTTTTATGAATCATCTGAAATTAGCGATAGTTGGATAAAAGATAAATCAATATTATTAAGGAGGAAGAAATGAAAATAGGAATAGACATAGATGGAGTTATATTAGATTTTGAAAGAACAATGCGAACATATGCAGAATTATATGATTTACTTATATTAAGAAAAAAAGGAGTCAAATATCCAAATGAATTTGATTATTTAAAACGTTATGATTGGACAGAATCGGAACGCAAAAATTTTATTGATCAATATTTAGTGTATGCAACTCTTAATTCAACACCTTTAATTCCCTTAGCAAAAGAAATGTTAGAATTATTCACAGTTGAGGAATATCAATTTTATTTTATTACTGCCAGAGGACTTTTAAAAAAAGAAACTAAAGACGCCATAATTCAAGTATTTAAAAAAAATAATCTACCAATAAATAATATTCATTGGGGAACAAAAGATAAAGTATCTAAATGTCGCGAATTAGGAATTTATTTTATGATAGAAGATAACCCTAATACATGTAAATTATTACATGATAATAAGATAAAAACTTTATATTTTAGAGATAAAGATAATCAAATCATTCCTGAAGATGAATTTTTAATAGAAGTTTCAAATGTTGGAGAAATATGCAGAAAAATCTTTAATTTTAGAGGATTAAAAAATTTACCAGAAATGTATGAAAAAATTTTAAAACGGAAAAAATCAAAAAAAATTTTATAGCTAATAATGCTACTTTTTAGCATTTTTTTGTATGAGCTAAAGCTAAATACTTATGGAAATTTTAATTGCTAAGCCTTTAAACTATAAAGAAAATATATTTAAGTATATTATTTATCAACATTCAAATTAAAATTTTTCTAACTTAATCTATAAAATAAAAAGTTTAACTTACAGGAAAAAATTGCTAAAAAACAGAATTTTGTCTTTTCTATAAGACAAAATTAAAAATTGACTATAAATTTATAATACCGAGTTATATGTTCCAAAAAAGAATAATTTATATCTAAAATAGTCTTTTTTTATTTTCTCTAACATATATAATACTATGAAAAAATCATTTAAAATAACTATTATTATTTTATTGTTAATAAGCGCTATATTTATCAACATTCAAGTTAAAGCACTTCTTCCCTTAAGTGGACATACAATAATCATTGATGTTGGTCATGGTGGAAAAGACCCTGGCACTACTTTTAATAACATTAAAGAAAGTGATATAAATTTAAGTATTAGTAAAGCTTTAGAAATAGAATTAGTCAAAGTTGGGGCTACTGTTATATTAACTCGCGATGGCGACTATGACTTAAGTACACCTAATGCTACTTATCGCAAAAAAAGTGATTTTGATAATCGAATAAAATTAATAAATAATTCTAAAGCGGATATGTATATATCTATTCATCTAAATTATTTAGCCGACACCACCTACAGTGGTCCTCAAGTATTTTATAATAATGAAGAAAATATGAATATTGCTCAAGTTTTTCAGGAAACGTTAAACTCTGCCCTTAAAAATGACCGCCAAATCAAAAAAATTCCCAATAAAACTTATATGTATGATAAATTAACTATTCCGGGAATTTTAATTGAATGTGGTTTCTTATCTAATAGTAATGAACGTCAAAAATTAACTACTTCAGAATATCAAAATAAATTAGCCGTTATTCTTAAAAATGCTTTAATAAACTATTATTAACAATTTTCACCAATTTTTCACTTAAATTTAACAAAAAAAACAACATATTTTAGTACAATTATCTTGTTCTTTGTGGTATAATGTTATAATAGGTGAGACAAAATGGAGAAAATATTCAAAACCTTAGATGAACAAATAGCCATCTTAAAAAGTAAAAATCTAACTATTGATGATGAACAATATGTTAAAAATATTTTACTTCGGGAAAATTATTTCTTTGTAAATGGTTATCGTTACCCATTTTATAAATCTTTAAATGATAAAACATTTTTAAATGGAGCCAACTTCCGGGAAATATATGCTCTTTTCTATTTTGACCGCCAATTGCGAAATATTCTTTTTAAAAATATACTTATCTTAGAAAACAACATTAAAAGTATTATTTCTTATGAATTATCCCAAAGATATGGTTATAAAGAAAAACACTATTTAAATCCTAAAAACTTTACTAATGAACCTCATAAGTATCGCCAAGTAAATGATTTACTACGCAAAGTTAAAAGACAAATAACCATTAATGGTAATCAACATGCGGCCACCAAACACTACTTAAGTAATTATGGTTATATTCCCTTATGGATTGTTGTCAAAGTTTTATCTTTTGGAATAGTGGGAGAACTTTATACAATTCTAAAAAAAGAGGATCAACAAAGTATTGCCGATATTTTCCATATTGATGTTGATAGTTTACTTATTTATCTTCCTATCATTGCCAATTATCGCAATCTTTGTGCTCATGAAGATATTTGTTATGAACATCGCACTCAAAAAGAAATACCTATTACGAAATATCATCAAAACTTGAATATTCCTCTGACAAATGGTGAATATATATATGGAAGAAACGATTTATTTGCTTTAATAATTATTTTAAAGCAACTACTTAGTACTGATGATTTCCATTTGATGTTCAAAGAATTATCTTATGAAATTGACTACTTATCAGGTCGTTTAAATAGTATTAAAATTGATAAGATATTAGATAAAATGGGCTTTCCCCCAAATTATCAAGAAATAGTAAGGATGGATTAATATGAAAGAAACAAAACAAAAAAATAACACAGGACTCTTTATTGTCATTGGTGTAATAGTCTTTTTTCTCGGAGCTTTAGCTATGTATGGCATATTTTACTTTTTCCCATCTACCATTGGGACAATTACGACGCGAGTAGAAAAAGA
>CANQOE010000031.1 GCA_947625315.1 uncultured Bacilli bacterium
AATGGTAGGTGGTATTGAAAAATATTTTCAAATTGCTCCTTGTTTTCGAGATGAAGATACGAGAAGTGATCGTACCTTAGAATTTTATCAATTAGATTTGGAAATGAGTTTTGTAACCGAAGAAGATGTTTTAGAAGTAGGGGAAGATATATTTTATGATGTCTTTACTAAATTTAGTTCTAAAGTTGTTTCTCCTAAACCTTTTAGAAGATTAACATATAAAGAAGCTTTAGAAAATTATGGGACTGATAAACCAGACTTAAGAAATCCTTTAATAATTAAAGATGCTACCAGTATTTTAGAATATACAACTTTTAAACCTTTTGCTAATTCTCATATTAAAGTTATTAAAGTGGAAAATATTGGTGATAAATCTAATAGTTGGTTTAATGAAATAGTTGATTATGCTTCATCTATTGGTATGCCAGGAATTGGTTATATTACATTAAATAATGATTTAACATTTAAAGGACCTATTGATAAATTTTTAAGCCCTGAAGAAAGAACTAATTTAATTAATACTTATTCTTTAAAACCTAATGATGTAATATTTTTTATTGCTAATCATAACTTAAAAGTTGCTCAAAAATATGCGGGTTTAATTAGAACATATTTAGGTAAAAAACTCGATTTATTAGATAATAATAAATTAGAATTATGTATTATCAAAGATTTTCCATTATTTGAATACGATAATGAAACTAAAAAATATGAATTTTGTCATAACCCTTTTAGTTTACCTCAAAGTGATTATTCTAAAGATAATGTTGAAGATGTTTTAGCCTACCAATATGACTTTGTTTGTAATGGTAATGAAATGGCCAGTGGAGCTATTCGCAACCACAATCAGGAATCTTTAATTAAAGGCTTTGAAGTAGTAGGTTATTCTAAAGAAGAAGTTGAAGAACGTTTTAGTTCAATTATGACCGCATTTAAATATGGATGTCCTCCTCATGGAGGTATGGCTCCGGGAATTGACCGCATTTTAATGTTAATTCAAGATGAACCAAATTTAAGAGAAGTTCAAGCTTTTCCAACAAGTTCAACTGGAGCCGACAATATGATGGGTTCCCCATCTTATATAACAGCAGAGCAATTAAAAGAATTAGGCCTAAAAATAGATATTGATTTATAGGAGGTTTTAGTTATGTTAAATATTTATGAAATAGATGGTTTTAAAACAAAAAATAACGAGGTCTTTGCCAAATATAATATACCAGAAAATAAAATAGTTTTAACAAATGATTTAATTGACCAAGCCTATTTTAAATTGCGAGGTCATAAAAGGTATGCTTATAGTAAATATTATGTCAATGATGAATTGCTTTATGCAGATGGCAAAGCTTATAATGATTATATTTATATTGATGAAAATTTTAATTATCATGAAACTTATCCTTATAATATAATAAAATATTTTAAATGCGGAATTATTTATGTTAGAGATAAATTTTTAATGAATGCTAAAGGAGAAATTATCTATAGTTTAAAAGATTATGATAAAGTAGTTTTTGCAACAAATGGTTTTATCAAAATTGCTAGCAAAGAAATAGATGAATTAGCTAAAAGTATTCGCGATTTTGAATTAATTTTGAATTCAAATGGTAAAGTCATTGGTAGGTATTTAAGGACAAGTGAAATATTATCTAATAATATTATTTTAGTTGAAACTTTTGATAATAAAACTCAATTAATCCAATTAAAGCCTTATAAAATTTTAGCTAGTGGTCCTCATAAATGTGCGGAAATTATTAAAAAATTTGCCGATTTAAAGGCAAAAGAATCAAATGTTGCTAGCAATATAATTCATATTAATTTTAAAAGTTACTACATTGATAATATTGGTAAATATTTAATAAAATATTATCCAAATAACGATAGTATATATCCCCCTAATGATAAATTAAATAATCCAAAATTTCCCTTTAAATTTTTTGCCGAAGTTATTGCTCAAAAATATAATATTCCCATTAAAAAAGAAGATAATTTTCAAGATATTAAAACCATAGTTGAATATTTTAACAATCAAGGGACATATATGTTAGATTTAGCTACTTTAGAAGTAGAACCTTTAGAAATAATTAAAGGTATTAAAATAAGTGATAATATTACTGCTATTGAAAGTTTTGATGAAAAAGACCAGGAATTATTAAGAATAAGAAGAAAGGAATGAAGTTAATTTGCCAAAATTTACTAAAGAAATGGTTGATGATTATGCTGCTAAACTCCTTATTGGTTTAACAGAAGAAGAAAATAAAATGGTATTAGATGAATTTGAAGCCATTGATAAATCTATTGAAAATGTTACAAAAATAAAAGGAATCGAAAAAATTGAACCTATGACTCATGCTCTTGATAATTTTATTTTTTCCCTAAGAGAAGATAAAGCCGCTCCATCTATTCCCATTGAGGATGCCCTAAGAAATGCCGCGAGAGTTGAAGGTCGCGAAATTGAAGTACCAAAGGTGGTGGACTAAATGTTAGATAAAACTTTAAAAGAAATCCATGAAGCTTTAATTAATAAACAAGTTACTAGTGAAGATTTAGTTAAAGAAGCTTTAGCAAAAAGTTATGAAATAAAAGAAAAGTATAATGCTTTTGTTACTATTTTAGATGATGCAAAAGGAAGAACAGTAACTGATGATTTAGTATCAGGTATTCCCTTTGGTGTTAAAGATAATTATTCTACCAAAGATGTTTTATCTACTGGTTCTTCTAATACTTTAAATAATTATGTTCCTTTTTATACCGCAACTGTTGTCCAAAACTTATTTAATAAAGGAGCAATAATGGTTAATAAAACCGCAATGGATGAATTTGGTATGGGCGGAACGGGAACAACTTGTCATACCGGTCCAGTTTTAAATCCGTGGGATAAAACAAGAATGTGTGCTGGTTCTTCGGCTGGTTCGGCTTGTGCTGTTGCCAGTGGGGTTTATCCTTATGCTCTTGGAAGTGATACAGGCGACTCTATTCGTAAACCGGCCGCATTCTGTGGTATTGTCGGCTATAAACCAACTTATGGCATGCTTTCACGTTATGGCTTATTTCCTTTTGCTTCATCTCTAGACCACTGTGGTGTTTTAACCCGCTGTGTTGAAGATGCTGCGATCATCGTAGATGCTATGAAAGGTCAAGACGAAAACGATATGACTAGTTGGGATTCTTCTAATATCCATTTAGAAAAACACTTAAATGATAATGTTCAAGGTAAAAAATTATTCTATATTAAAGAAATTGCTGATTTAGAAAATTATCCTAATGCTAGTGTTGAATTAAAAGAACATTTACAAAATTTCCACGATACTCTAAATAAATTTAAAACCTTAGGTGTAGAAATAGAAGGAGTAAGTATTAATCAAGAATTACTTAATGCTATTGCCAGTGTCTATGTTATTATCTCTTGTGCTGAAGCAACCTCTAATATGTCCAATTTAACTGGAATAATCTTTGGCCCAAGAGGGAATAATCCCAAAGTAATGGATATGATTAAAGAACATCGTACCTTAGGCTTTTCGCCTTTAATTAAAAGAAGATTTGTTATTGGATCTTACGTACTACAAAAAGAAAACCAAGAAAGATATTTTAAAAATGCGCAACGAGTTCGTCGTTTAATCGTTGATAAAATCGAAGAATTATTTCAAAAATATGATGGTTTAATTTTGCCAGTGTCATCAGGTCCTGCTAAACACTTTGATCAAGATGATGATTGTATCGATGAAAATACTTCGGTTTTAGAAGAACATCTCCAAATAGGTAATTTTGGTGGTTTCCCATCCATTACTATTCCTAGTGGTTTTATCAATGATTTACCAGTTGGAATTAATATTACGGGAGCTCGATATCACGATGAATTAGTCTTAAATTTAGCTTCTAAATTAGAAAGTTTAATGCCTTATAAAGGTCAAATAGCTAAGGAGGTAACCAAATGAAAAAACAAATTGCCGTCATTGGTTTAGAAATGCATTGTGAACTTAAAAGTAATTCTAAAGTATTTTCTAAAGCTTGCAATTCTTATAATGAAACCCCTAATAGTAATATTGCCCCTCTAGATATGGCATTTCCTGGTACTTTACCAGTAGTCAACAAAAAATGTGTTGCCGATGCTCTAAAGGTAAGTATGGCTCTAAATTGTACTCAACCCGAATATATGTATTTTGATCGCAAAAACTATTATTATCCCGACTTACCTAAAGGCTATCAAATAACGCAAATGGACTCTCCAGTAGGAGTAAATGGTCATATTGAAATTGAAGTTGATGAAGAGTTAATCCCGGTTGATATTCACGATGTCCATCTAGAAGAAGATGCCGCGAGTTTAGACCATTATTTTGATACTTCCACTATTGATTATAATCGTTCAGGTGTCCCTTTACTAGAACTAGTAACGGAACCTTGTTTACATAGTGCTAAAGAAGCTGTTGCTTTTCTTGAACATATGCGCGACATTTATAAATACTTAGATGTATCGGAAGCTGATACTAAAAAAGGTCAAATAAGATGCGATGTCAACGTTTCCATTATGGATGAAGATAGTCAAGTTTTTGGTACTCGAGTAGAAATT
Organism: uncultured Bacilli bacterium; assembly: GCA_947625315.1. GTDB lineage: Bacteria > Bacillota_I > Bacilli_A > RF39 > UBA660 > Caccenecus. Next base: position 4,565 of record CANQOE010000031.1, read on the forward strand.
AAAAACGTCAATTCCTTTGGAGGTGTTGCCGATGCTATAAACTACGAAATAAAACGCCAAACTTCTTTAAAAGAAGAAGGAAGATATAATGAAGTTGAACAAGAAACTCGCCGTTGGGATGAAGAAAAAGGCCAAACTATTCATATGCGTAGTAAAGTAGATGCTATCGATTATAAATATTTTGTTGAACCTAATATTCCTAAATATAAAATAACTAAAGAATGGTTAGAAGAATTAAAACAAGAAATTCCTCAACTGCACTTAGAAAGAAAATATAACTATATAAATAATTATGGTTTAAGTAATTATGATGCTAGTATCTTAGTTAAAGAAAAAAGTATCTCGGATTACTTTGAAGAATGTTTAAAATTAAATATTGATGCGAAAAGTGCAAGTAACTGGATAACTACCCAAATTCTTGGTTATATTAATAAATATGAATTAACAATTAATGAGATATTTTTAACTCCTAAACGTCTTAAAGATTTAATCGAGGCTTTAAATAAAGGTGATATTAGTAGTAAACAAGCTAAAGATATATTCTATAAAATCTTAGATGAGAAAAAAGAAGTAGCTAGCTTTATTACTAAAGATAATGCTCAAATAAATGATGAAACAGTCTTAACTGATTTAATTGCTCAAATCTTAACTAATAATCCAAATCAAGTAGACCAATATAAAGCCGGTAAAACTAATTTATTTGACTTCTTTGTTGGACAAGTAATGAAAGAAACTAAAGGTAAAGCTAATCCTAATTTAACTAAAGAAATATTAACTAATAAATTAAAGTAAGAAAGGAAAAATATGTATACTGTTAAAGATTTTTATATAATTGAAAAGTTAAAAAGGGTTTTAAATAATTATGAAGTAAATCCTGAATGGGAAATATTTAAGAAAAGTAATAACAAAGTCTGTATAATTAAAGTCAAAGATTACTATGAAGTATTTGTCTATATAAATAACGAAAAATTTCTAACTGGGCGTTTTTATGACTTACCAGAAGCTATTAATTACTTTGTAGATTTAATTACACCAACTTATGAATTAAAAGACGAAATATTAGAAAAGTTTAATGATTTAATAGATCTATCATTACGCTTAAGAATACCTCGTAAACTAATTAAAAAAGCTTAATAATCGAAGAAATAAGTCCAAACTTATTTTCTTTTTTTTAAATATTTGTTATAATTAACTTAGAAGTAATAGAAATAGAGGAATATTCATGAATTTTTTAGAAAAGTATCATATTTATATTAAAAATAAAGATTTATTACAAACTGCTTTAACTCATAGTAGTTATTCTAATGAACATGGAACTAATAACTATGAAAGATTAGAATTTCTAGGCGATGCCGTTTTACAATTAATAACTAGTGAATATTTTTACCAAAATTATTCTTATCAAGAAGGAGATTTATCAAAAATAAGAGCTAGTTTTGTCTGTGAAGAAGCTTTAGCCCAATATGCCAAAGATGTTGGTATTGATAAACATATTCGGGTAGGTAATGGGCAATTAAAAGATATTAATGATACCATTATTGCTGATACATTTGAAAGTGTTCTAGCTTGTATTTATCTCGATCAAGGTTTTGAAGTTGCTAAAAAATATACTTTAGAGGTATTATTACCCCATATTAAAAAACATGATACTTTCTTAGGCGATTACAAATCTTTATTACAAGAAATGGTGCAAACCGATAAAAAAAGTTTAGAATATCGTTTAGTTAAAGAAGAAGGTCCGGCTCATGATAAAACTTTTGCTTTTGAAGTAGTTATTGATGGTATCATTTATGGTTATGGGGAAGGCAAAAGTAAAAAAGAAGCAGAACAAAAGGCGGCTGAGGACGCGATTAAGAAAAAAGCCTAAAGGAGGCGCTTAAATTTGTATTTAAAAAGTATAAGAGCATTTGGTTTTAAATCATTTGCCGATAAATTAAATATTGAAATAAAAGATGGTCTAACCGCGATCGTCGGACCTAATGGCTCCGGTAAATCCAATATTGTTGATGCCGTCCGTTGGGTTTTAGGGGAACAATCTTCCAAATCCCTAAGAGCTAGTGAAGCCAAAGATATCATTTTCAGTGGTTCTAAAACAAGAGAAGCTCACACTCGAGCTTATGTTTCTTTAATCCTTGATAATACCGACCATAAATTAAATAGTGATTTTAAAGAAATTGAAGTTAAAAGAGTTATTTATGCCACTGGCGAAAATGAATACTACTTAAATAATACCAAAGTACGTCTAAAAGATATTACTGACCTTTTTTTAGATACCGGAATTGGTGCTGATTCCTTTAATATTATCTCTCAAGGCTCAGTCGCGGACATCATCTCTAGTAAACCCGAAAATAGAAGAGCTATTTTTGAAGATGCAGCCGGTGTCTTAAAATATAAAAAACGCAAAGAAATTAGTTTAAAAAAACTCGAAAAAACTCAAGATAATTTAAAAAGTATTCAATTAGTTATCGATGAACTATCCCTAAATGTTGAACCTTTAAAAAAACAAAGTGAAATAGCTAAAAATTATTTAAATTATAAAGATGAATTAAAAAAATATGAAATTGCTTTACTTGCTCAAGATATTAAAGATTTAAACATTGAAGAGCAACAATTAAAAGGCGAAATAACTACTATAGAACAAAAAATTGGTACCATTAATACCCAAAATACTCAAGCTAATGTCCAAAATGAAAAACTTAAAATTCAAGAATTAAAATTAGATGAAGAAATAGCTTCTAAAAATAAAGAATTTTTAAAATTAACGGAAGATTTAGCTAATTTAGAAGCTGAAAAATTAATTACTATCGAACGTCAAAAATATGAAAATAATCTCGATTTTAATAATATATTAGTTAATTTAAAAGAAGAAGAATTAAACTATCAAAAAGAGTTATCTTTAGAAGAAACTGCTTTAGAAGAATTAAATAAAACTTTAAAACAAAAAGTTGAAGCTAAAGATAAAATTGATGAAGAATTAATCAAACAAAATTTAGAAAATAATCAATTAGTTAATCAAATAAATACTTGTCAAAAAGATATACTAACTTTAGAAAATAACATCGAAATAATTAATAATAATATTTTAAATAATAGTAAAGTACCTTTACCAGTTAAAAGTATTTTAAATAATAATCGTTTAAAAGGAGTTCATAATACTATTTCTTCTTTAATTGAAGTAGATGATGCTTATTTAACAGCCATAGATGTTGCTTTAGGGGCCGCATCTAACTTTATTGTCGTTGATAATCAAAACGTCAGCAAAGAATGTATTAATTATCTAAAAACAAATAATTTGGGAAGAGCTACTTTCTTTCCTCTAAATATAATTAAAGAACGCTTTATATTAGATAGCGATTTAACTATTTTAAAAAATCATAAAGGTTTTATTAATCCGGCTTCATCTCTTGTTAAAAATGCATCTATTTATGATAATATAATTAAAAATCAATTAGGCAATGTTTTAGTTGTTAAAGATATTGATGCTCTAAATGAAATAGGTTCGCTAATAAAATATAAATATAAAATAGTTACTTTAGATGGTGCTTTACAAAATGCCGGAGGTTCTATTACTGGTGGTTCTCTAAATTATCCTAATACAATAGCTAAAGATAAACTTACTTTAAATAAAATGCAAGAAGAACTTATTAATAATAAAACCAAACTAACTAACTTAAATAATATTTTAAATCAAAAAAGAACTGAATATCAAAACAATGCTAATAATTCGACTCTTTTAGCTAAAGAAATTATTAATTTAAGAGAATTAAAAAATACTAAAGAAAATAATCTTAAAAGAATCGAAACTACTTTAAAACAAAAACAAAACGAAATTAAAGGTAATGAAGATTTGCAAAATAATAAACTAGACCAAAAATTAGTAAATATCTTAGAAGAAATAACTAAAATATCTCAAAACAAAGATATACTTGCTAGTACTCTAAATAAACTAAATCAAGATAAATCAGATTTAACTTTAGAAATAACTAAAAATAACAATATTTATAAAGAAACTAATACTAAATATCAAAATATTCAAAAAGAATTAAATAATAAAAATATTACTTTAGGTAAATTAGATGTTAAACTAGATAATTTATTATTAGATTTAAGTCAAAATTATAATCTAACTTATGAATATGCTCTAGCTAATTATGAACTTGAATTACCTATTGATATAGCTCGGGAAAAAGTTGAAAGCCTAAAAAAAGCTATAAATAAATTAGGAGAAGTCAATACAGGAGCTATTAGTGAATATGAACGTGTTAGTGAACGTTATAACTTCTTAATTAAACAAAGCCAAGATTTAGAAGCCGCTTCTTTAGAACTTAAAGATATTATAAATGATATGGATAAGATTATGATTGCTAAATTTAAAACTACATTTGAAGCTATAAAAATTGAATTTGATAAAGTATTTAAAAAATTATTTAAAGGGGGCAGGGGAACTTTAAAATTAACTGACCCTAATGATTTATTAAATACGGGAATTGAAATTGAAGCCGAACCTCCAGGGAAAAAGCTTAATTCTATTGCTTTATTATCTGGTGGGGAAAAAACTTTGACAGCTATCGCAACTTTATTTGCAATATTTAATGTTAAACCCGCTCCCTTTTGTATTTTAGATGAAATAGAAGCCGCTTTAGATGATGCTAATGTTGAAACATTCTGCAAATATTTAGAAGAAAAGAAAAAACAAAGTCAATTTATTTTAATTACTCATAAAAAAAGAACTATGGAATATGCTGATATTTTATATGGTATCACGATGCAAGAATCTGGGGTATCTAAAATTGTCAGTGTTAATTTAGAAAATATTTAATATTAAAGGAGGGTTTAGGTTGTTAGAAATTTTAAAATTATTAGAAGATAATTATCAAGATAATATTAATTATGAATTATATCAATTATTTGTTAAATATTTTTTTCAAGAATTAGAAGAAAGATTAGGTAAAAAAATTACCACTAAAGAAGAATTAGAAACCTTATTTAATTTACCTTTAATTTCTATTTTAAGAGCTTTAATCCTTTATTTTGAAGATAAAAAAGTCGAAGAATATTTAGCTATTAATCCTGAGCATGAATTTTTATTTAATATATATTTAAATCATGCTGAAGCTTTTTGTGATAAATATAATATTCCTAATAAGAAAAATGCTTTTGCTCGAACATTAAAAAATGCTTAATATAAAATAGAAAATATTCTAACTTGCTTATTTATGACTGAATTAAATTAAAAGTTCCCAATTAAATAAAAATAAAAAAATATATAAGTAAAGTCCCATAAAAAGGACTTTTTTAAAAGTAAAAGTTGCAAAAAAATAAAAAAGTGATATAATATTATGCGTGTTAGGAAATATTATGACACGCGA
>CANQOE010000032.1 GCA_947625315.1 uncultured Bacilli bacterium
TAGCACTACTTGTTTTAAAATATATTGCACTTCCTATAAAGGTTATCATAAATAATATTACTAAATTTCTTATTAATTTTGGTTTCTTTAATGTTTCAAACTTTATTCCTTTATCTTTTTCTTTCACTTATTATCTTCCTTCCCAGTTTATATATTAATTATAAACTTGAGAATATTAAAAGTCAACAAAAATATAGATATTTTGAGCATATTATTTAAACTATTTCTTTTAAATGAGAAAATATTATATAAAAGGAATGATAAATAAATGCCAAATTTTAGATTAAAAGAGTTAAGAATTGAAAAAAGTATTTCGCAAAATGAACTTGCTAAACTAATAGGTTTAGCTCGCCAAACTTATAATCACTACGAAGTACAAGAAAACATTATTCCCCTTAAACATTTAAATACTTTATCAAATTATTATAATGTTTCTTGTGATTATATTCTTGGTTTAACTAATACTAAAAAATATAAAAATAATCAAAAAGAAATAGACTCTCAAAAATGTGGCACAAGACTTAAAGAATTACGTAAAAATAACCATATTACCCAAATTAAAATAGCTAATTTCTTACACATAGACCAACCAACCTGGAGTATATATGAACACGGTAAAAGCTTAATAGGTACCCCTTTTTTATATATGGTTTGCCAACAGTATAATATAAGTGCAGACTACCTTTTAGGTAAAATAGATTACATTCCTAACTTCAAAGAAAAAAATAACTCAAGTAAAAAAGACTAATTAAAGTCTTCTCTTACATAGCCTGTAGTACCATCTACTTTATATACATTATTAGAACTTTTTATTTTTACAATGTATTCATTACCCTCTTTAGTAACTTCATAATCATCTTTAAAAGTATCTCTATTTAATTGAATAGTTTGACTTAAACTAAATGATCCATAATCATTATATTTAAGAATATCTAATCTATAATCATTAGTAATTACTACATAAAAACCATCATCTAAATCAATATATTTATAACTATTATAATCTATTCTATTTCCTTCTTTATTATATAAATAATAATTACTATTATCACATACCACTATATAATTATTTTTATAATTAACAATCCTATCTCCGAACTTACTACTTACTTCTCCTTTACTAGGATCTAATAATACATAAGTCTTAGAACTACTTTTTCCCACATAATAATTATTTAATTTTTCTAAAGTATCATAATCAAAACCTATCTTACTACCTTTAATATTATCTTTAGTTATATTTAAAACTCCATACTTACCCTTAGTTAATGTTTTAGCCATTATATAAGCATTATCTATATCTTTAAAAGTTAAATTATTTTCTTTCGTATAACTTAAAGCATCAACACTTTCATATTTACTTAAAGTTTCTTTATCTTTTAAATCATATAAATTAACTGTAGGATTATTAGCATCTATGGTATCTAATATAAAAGCAAATCTTTTATTAAATATTGGAATCCATCCTACTGAAGCACTATAATCTACTTCAACTTCATTTTTACTATAAAAACTTTCTGTAGCAATCCGACAATTTACTAAATCCATATTATTTTTATCTAAAACATTTTTATTATTACAAGAATATTCACCTAGTAAAATATTTTTAGCTTCATCTTCATAAAAATAAAGTTTACCATCAAAATAATTTAAATTCTTAATTTTAGAACTAGCCATTCCTTCATATATATTAATTATACTAACATTTTGGGTATCATTATTATATACTGTAACATTTATTTGCCCATTATTGACTTCAATATCATAAGCTTTTTTAGTTTCTAATTTTGTTTTTTCTTTATCATAAATATTTTTTCTTAAATAATTAGTATTTCTTAAATTAATACCTACTTCATTATACTTATTATTTTCATAATCTTTAACATATAACTTTTTATCTTTAATTAAAATTATATAATCATTAATTAATTCGATATAATCATAAGTTATATCTCCACTAGTTAAAATACAATTATAATCATAGATACTATACCCATCATTATCTACAACAATAGCTTTATCATTATAACTCTTTATTTCATAATCTAGTTTTTCGGTTAATTCTTTTCCATTTCTATCATAAATACTATATTTATTTTCTAATTTACCTACTATATTGCTATCTTTATTTAATAAGCCTAAATAATCATATTTAAATTCTATTTTTTCTTGATAAGTACCATCACTAAATTCTATAGCTCCATATTTATTTTCTTTATCTTTTAAAATTACATAATCACTATCAACAAAACCTTTAACTAAAGTATATTCGTTTTCTTCTTTTTGTTCTTCAATATTATATAAAATAATATTACTATCTTTTTCATCTTCATTATCAAAAATAAAGACATACTTCTCTAAATATATTTTACTTAATCTCTCAATTTCTTCTTCATTTTGATAATAATTTTTTTCTACATCAAAATTATCTTCATTACTATAATTTACCACATAACATAAATTTTCATCTTTATTTTGACATTCATATGTTCCAAGTATATTATCTTCATTATTTAATAATTCTAATTTTCCATTCTTATAAGTATAATTTCCTTTTTCAACAATTACATCAGGTTCCTTATTTTCTATATCTTCTTCATTAGTTTTTTTAAAAACTAAAAATAAAACCAACCCAATTATTAATAATAAAATTAATAAAATAACTATAATTAAAATAACTTTTTTCTTTTTAGGCATTTCTTTTAATTTAGTAAACCAATTTTTTTTCTTTTTATCTTTATTTTCGAATTTTTCTTCTTTATCTTGACTATCAATTTCAATATTATCTTTTGTTGCCCCTTCCATTTCAATATCTTCAATTATTTCGGGAACTTCATCACCAAATAAATCTTTAGTTTTCTCTAAATCGTCATACTTCATTTAGACCTCTCCTTATTATCTATAGTATATCACACATTAATTCAATTATCTAGTTCAAATATTTAATTTATTTTCTCTATAAAATATCCTATAAATATTCCTAATAATAAATATATAATTCCTAATATCTTAAAATATGTTAAATTATCTAAAAAAAGTTTAATTAAAGAACTTACCATTAATCCTAATATAATAATCGAAGTCATATTTTTATGTTTTTTTAATAAATAAGCCATTAAATAACAAATTAAAATTATACCACCCATTAAACCTCCAAGATAAAATAAAAAATTAATACTAAAAGGATTAGCCATAATATTTAAAACTATTTGATAACTATTAAGTAACATATATATGGCCGTTCCACTTATTCCCGGAATAATTGAAGACATTGCATCAATAAATCCCAATAAAGCTATATATAATTTATTATTTAAGATAAAATCAGATATATTTATTTTATAGCCCATAAATAAACTTAAACTGATTAATAAAACCAAGATAAATATTCCTAAATGTTTTTTGGTATTTATTTTAACTTGTTTAATAAAAGGTATTAGAGTCCCTATAATTAATCCTAAAAAACAAAACATACTTTCATAATAAAAATTATTTAATAACCAAAGTAATAATTTACTACCTATTATAATTGCCAAAAATAATCCGATTATAAAATTACTTAATATTTTAAAATTTTTTTTAATATTTCCAAAAAAATTAGTTATAGCCTCGATTAAGGTTTCATATATTCCTAAAGTAATAGCCATCATACTACCACTTACTCCAGGAATAACTTTAGCTAAACCTATTATAAAACCTTTAATAATTAGGATTAAATTCATATAAAATCCCCTGTTAAAATATATGAAAAAAGACTAAAACTAGTCTAAAAAATTTAATATCTCTCTTTCACTCAATCCAGTTAATCGCTTAATTGTTTGTATTGGTATTTTTTCTTTTAACATATTTTGCACAATTTCGTTTTTTTCCTCAATTCTTCCATCCTCTTTAGCTACCAATAAATCCCAATAATAAGGTGAAAAGTAAGGATTTTTTAATTCCTCTTCACGCATATATTTTATGAATTTATCATAAGTCATATTTTTTATCCCCTTAAATTAATTATTTGATACTTAAGATAGCTTCTCTAGTTAATCCCGTAATTCGACTTATTGTATTTATTGGCATTTTTTCTTTTAGCATATTTTGCGCAATTGCATTTTGGCTTTCCATTTTACCTTCAATTTTTCCTTCTATCTTTCCTTCTATTTTGCCTTCCATTTTGCCTTCAATTCTTCCATCCTCTTTAGCCACCCTTAAATCCCATTCATAAGTCGAATAATTAGGATTATTTCTTTCTTCTTCCATAAATCTTCTTATTGATTCATTAGCATCCATTAAAATTTCATCTCCTTTAGCAATTTCTTCTCTTTCTTTTTGGGTATTCGCTTTTATAAATTACAACCACATCTTATATCTAACATTAGTATATTTCATCTCTTCAATTTTGTCAAGCTTAATGTATATTATTTTAAAATTTCCAGTGATTGATGATTTATCTTCAATTTTTCCTTTAAACTCATCACTAATTTTCTTAAAAATATTTATTTGAATAACAGGTTTACCCTTCCCATATTCACTTCCAATACTATATTGCGATAAATAAAGCCGCATTATATATACATCACTTTTATCTAAACTAATTCTATTTAAATATTGATATACTTCAATATTAATCACAAAAGTGGTAGATTCCACGACAACATCACCCATAATATTTTTTTGCTTATAATTATCTTTGGGTAAAGCTACTTCATATTTGACTTTTATTTTATTTTTTAAATAACCCTGCGGATAATTAAAATAGCTTTCTAAAAAGTCTTCTAAAAATCTTATATTTTTGTTTGTTCCAAAAATAAATTTAAATAAACCATCATCCATTAAGCTAATATTTTCTACTTCTTTTGTTACCAACTCTTTTCACTTCCTTCCTTTTCTTAAAATGTTTAGCAACTTAAAAAAAGCAACTTAAAACTGCTTTCAACCTCATAATAATATAAAAAAAGGAGCTTGTCAAGAAAAAGTTTTCGACCTAAAACGGAACATTTAGACAAATAATGACACAGCTTTTTTTATCTCTATTTTAAAAATAAATTTTATTATATATCTAGTCTTAAAGTAATATCAGATTCGGGATAAGTAATACATGGATGAATATAATCGTGTTGTCTTTCCGCTTCTTTTAAACCTTTCCCAACCATTTTAACTTTTCCACTTATTAACATTGACCGACAAAAACCACACATTCCAACGCGACACATTGAAGGAGCTTTTATCCCGGCTTTTTCCATAGCAACTAGTAAAGTTTCATCACTTTGACAACTAGTTATAACTAAATCGCTTTTTAAAACTACTTTTAATTCAAAAGTATTTTTAGCTTCTGATGTATATTCTAAGAAGAAATTTTCGTAAAAAACATTTTTCTTCGGTATTTTAAAACTAGGTAAAATAGTATTCATTGTCTTATACAAAGCTTTAGGTCCACACATCAACACGGTATTAAATTCTTTGACATAAGGCTTAAGCATTTCTTCACTAATATAACCAAATTTATAACCTTTTTTTTCTTCTCTTGTTAAAGTAATTACAAATTTTACATTTTTATTTTTATTTAATTCTTTAATTTCTTGTTTAAATAAAATATCTTTTTCATACTTAACACTATAAAAAACGGTTAATTTAAAATAATCATCTTTACTACAACTATAAGCTAAACTAATAAAAGGGGTAATGCCACTTCCCCCAGCAATAGCAATGACATTTTTTTCATCTCTAATTTTAGATAAACCAAAAGTTCCCAAAGGATAGGAAATTACTAATTTATCCCCTACTTTAACTTTATCTAACATATAATTACTAAATAAACCATTTTCGACTCTTTTAATCGTAATGCGATATTCTTTTAAAGCCTCAAATGGGGAAGATGATAAAGAATAAGCTCTGGTAATTTGCATTCCATCAATCTCGGCTCTTACACTTATATATTGTCCTGCTTTAAAAGGTGCTAAAGTTTTAAAACCTTTATAAATATCCGGAGTTAAAATAAAACTTTTGGTATCTTCGGTTTCCTCAATTATTTTCTTAACTATTACATATTGTTCTGGGCCAGTTTTATCGCCTAATTTTTCTACTAAAGTATCTTCTATATCTTTTGATATATAACCATTAATTACTTTTTCCCGTTCTAATCTTAATTTTTCTAATTTATCTTTAGCTTTCATTCTATCTCAATCTCCTTTTTTAATAGTTTTTGGGTTACAAAATATCCTCCCAATACGCGATCATCAAAACTTGCTCCTAAAAAAGAAGAACCTACAAAACTAATTTTAGCTATTTTTTCTTTTTTATAATTAAGTATTCTATTTAAACGATTATCTACTCCTCCAAAACAATAACTATTTAAACAACCATTATCTCTAAAGGTATATTCATAAATAGTTTTCGGAGTAGCTATTTCAATTTCTTCGATATATTCTTTAATATCTATTTTAAAATATTTTTCAAAATTATTAATTAAATAGTTAGCTAATTCTTCTTTAAGAATTAAATAGTTAGCTTTATCAACTTTAAAAGCTTCCTTAAAATACATTGTTTGAATAGTCATAATTGTTGTATTTTTTAAACTAGCTTCTTTATTTGCATTATTGATAACTTTAGCAACTAACCCAATATGATCTAATTTTCCCATTGTTTTCGGGGCTTTTAAAGAATCTAAATCGGGATATAATATATATTGATAATTATTTAAGCCTATTTCTTGAGCATCTTTATTTAAACCTAAATAGACAATTAAATTATTAGGTTCTAATACATGGGCATTTTCTCTTCTTAAAATATTTTTCTTATCAGTTTTCATAATATTCTTAAAGAAATATCGTGAAGAAACATCACTAATAATTTGTAAACTTTGATATTCTTCCTTATTAGTCATTACTTTAAAACCATTTTTATCTTCTAAAATTTTTATAACTAAAGAATTATAATAAATTTTCCCTCCCAATCTTTCAAAACGATTGACCATATCTAAAGTTAAACTAATATTTTTATTTTTAAGTATTTGGGTTTTCTCCCCTTTTATCATTAAGATAAAATCACAAAAATTAAGTCTATCAATAGTAGTTCCTAAATTAAACCAATTATAACAAAATTTATTAATTAAAGTTTTGGAAAATTTTAAATCGATTAAAACTTCATAGACACTTTTATCACAATATTTATAAAATAAGGGATATTTATCTTTATTTATTTTTAATCCTTTAAGAAGTTTTAAATAAGCCGGATAAATTTGATTTTCTAAAACTATTAATTTATTTAAATAATTAAGAGCTTTCGGTTCTAACATTTCAAGCTTTTTATAAAACTCATTTTTATTACCCTGAATTACTAATTCTTCTCCTCTTTTTATATCCAAGATTTTAGTATCTTCTTCTTTATTTAAGACTTCGACATTTAATCCATAACTACTTAAAATCTTTTTGGTAGATTGGCGATTTATTTCTTCAATGTTAGTATCAAACTCAAATCTTCCGCGTTTAAAAGTGGAACACATACCTCCTGGTAAACTATTTTTTTCTAATATTAAAACTCTAGCTCCATTTTTAACTAAATTTAAGCCTGCACTTAAAGCTCCAATCCCAGAACCAATAATAATATAATCATATATCATTTTTTAGCCTCCCTACTCTAATGAAAAATTAACTATTTCCTCTAAATCTAAACCATATTCTTTAATATAGCTTTCGTGTTTTGCTAACATTTTTTCACAATAAATTTTAATATTATCTTTAAGAGTTTCTTCGATATTTAAATATTTTAAAGCTAACAAAGTTAAATTAAATCGGTCAATTTTATTTATAACGCGCATATCAAAGGAAGTGGTAATTGCTCCCTCTTCAATATAACCGCGAACATGTAAATCTTTATTAGTACGATTATAAGTTAATTCGTGAATTAAATTAGGATAACCATGAAAAGCAAATATTATGGGTTTATCTTTTGTAAATAATTCATCATATTCTTGATTAGTTAAACCATGGGGATGAACTTCATTACTAACTAAACGCATTAAATCAATAACATTTATAACTCTTAAACCAATATTGGGAATAAATTTCCTTAAGATTTGACTACAAGCAATAATTTCTAAAGTAGGCGTATCTCCTGCACAAGCTAAAACTAAATCGGTATTTTTTTCATCACTACAAGCAAACTCTAAACGCCCAATTCCTTTGCGACAATGTTCGGCTGCTTCTACTTTATTTAACCATTGTAAAGATAAATGTTTACTAGCTACGATTACATTAATATAATTCTTGGTTCTAATTACATGGTCATAGGTAGATATTAAAGTATTGGTATCAATTGGTAAATAAATGCGAATAATGTCGGCTTTTTTCGTTACTAAATGATTTAAAAAACCTGGGTCTTGATGCGTATAACCATTATGGTCTTGTTGCCAAACATGACTAGTTAAAATTATATTTAAACTGGAAATTGGAGCTCGCCAATCTAGTTCATTACATATTTTTAACCATTTAGCATGTTGACTAACCATACTATCTATAATTCGACTAAAAGATTCATAAGTATGTAAAAGACCATGTCTTCCCGTTAATAAATAACCTTCTAACATTCCTTCACAAGCATGTTCGGATAAAAAGGAATCTATTACTGCTCCATCAGTATTTAAGTATTCGTCCCCTTCAATAGTTTCGCCATTCCATTTGCGATTAGTAACTTCAAAAACATGATTTAAACGATTAGATAAAGCTTCATCAGGCCCAAATATTTTATAATTATGGGGATTATTTTTAATGATATCGCGAATAAAAGCTCCTAAATTTAACATATCACTGGTTTTTATAACACCAGGTTTAGGTACTTCAATCATATAATCAAGTAAGTTTGGAATAACTAATTCTTCTAGTAATAAACCTCCATTGGCATGCTTATTAGCTCCCATTCTTTTGTCTTTACTAGGAATTAAATCTTGTAATCCTCTTTTTAAAGTTCCTTCTTCATCAAAAAGTTCTAATGGCTTATAACTTCTAAGCCAATTATCTAAAATAACTAAATTATTTAGATGGTCTTGGTCGATACTTAAAGGTACTTGATGAGCTCTAAATGTGCCTTCCACTTGTTTTTCTTCAACTACTTTAGGCCCAGTCCACCCCTTAGGGGTTTTTAAAATAAGCATTGGCCAAATTGGTCTAGTTGTATCTTGTTTTATGTTAGCATTATATTTAATAATTTGGATATCTTCCATAATTTTATCTAAAGTTTGCGCCATATCATTATGAATTTGGGACATATTTTGAAATTCGACAATATATGGTTTATAACCTAACCCTTTAAAATAACTAATTAATTCTTCTTGCGAAATTCTTGCTAAAACGGTCGGATTAGCAATTTTATAACCATTTAAATGTAATATTGGTAAAACTACTCCATCACTTAAAGGATTAATAAATTTATTTAAATGCCAAGATGTGGCTAAAGGTCCTGTTTCCGCTTCCCCATCCCCAATTACACAAGCCGCGATTAAATCTGGATTATCTAAAACAGCTCCATAAGCATGGGCTAAACTATAGCCAAGCTCTCCCCCTTCATTAATACTTCCAGGTATTTCGGGAGCTACATGACTAGAAGTCCCTTTAGGAAAACTAAATCTTTTAAATAATTTTTTTAAACCATCTTCATCATAAGTAATATCAG
>CANQOE010000033.1 GCA_947625315.1 uncultured Bacilli bacterium
TTCTTTCTCAGCTTTTTGAGCTGCAATTGCTTCCTCTTCTTTATTTATAAAAATAGACATGGTAGATAAATTAACACTTTTATTAAAATTTTCATTAATGGCATATTTTTCAACTTTATTACATGAGGCATTTATAGTACCTATAGCAATAAAGATTATTAATGTTTTAATTATATTATTAATATAAAACATTGTTTTTTTCATTTTTTATAATTCACCTCAATCGGTTGATAATATTTTATCATATATTGGCTTAAATGTCAAAGATGCGCTTAATATTTTGGTTGGTAATATTTGATAAAGTATTTAAATCAACATTTAAATTTTCACATAAAAAGTTAGCTATATCTATTATATGGGCAGGTTCATTTTTCGTTCCCCGATAGGGAGTAGGAGTTAAATAGGGAGAATCAGTTTCTAAAATAATATTATCTAAAGGTATTTGTTTTAGAGTTTCAATAAGTTTAGAATTTTTAAAAGTTACAACACCATTAACACCTAGACTAAATCCCATTTTTAAATATATTTTGGCAGTTTCTAAAGAGCCCGAAAAAGAATGGATAACGCCTGTTACTTTATATTCTTTTAAAATATTAATGGTATCTTCAGTAGCTTCGCGACTATGAATAATAACAGGTAATTTATAGTCTTGAGCTATTTGTAATTGTTTTTTAAATAAAGCTATTTGGGCTTGTTTATTTTCTTTAGTATAGTGATAATCTAAACCAATTTCGCCAATAGCAATTATTTTCGGATTATTTAAGTTTGTTATAATAAAATCTAAATCAGCATCAGAGTAAGTATCAACATTTTCAGGGTGGATACCTATTGCTCCATACATATTTTTATATTTATTAATTAAACTTAATACTTCTTTATTAGAGCTAGCATCACAACCATTGTTAATTATGCGATTTATTTGGTTGTTTTGAGCATTATTTAAAACTTCTGGAATGTTTTCATAATATTCTTTGTATATGTGAGCATGAGTATCTGTAAACATTTTCTTCACCTTCTTTATAATTATATAGAAAAATAAATTTAATGTCAATTTAAAGTATAATTAAAAGTTTTTTTATTTTCTATTTTATCTTTATTTGATACAATAAAAATAGGAGGAATATTATGAAGATATATATTGGATGTGATCATCGCGGTTTAGCTTTAAAAAAAGAATTAATTGCTTATTTAAAAGAAGAAAATAGAGAAGTTTTAGATATTGGTTTAGAAAATAGTGAAGCAGATGATTATCCTATGTTTGCTTTTAAATTAGGAGAATTAGTTAGAGATAATAAAGCTTTAGGAATTCTTATATGTGGTTCGGGAGTTGGTATGAGTATTGCCGCGAATAAAGTTAAAGGAATTAGATGTGTGAGAGCAGTTTCTATTGATGATGCTTTTAAAGGTAAAAATCATAATGGAGCCAATGTAATAGCTATAGGTAGTGAAGTAACAACTGATATAAATATTGTTAAAGAAATGGTAGATACTTTTATTGATACTAATATGCCTATTAAAGAAGCTTATCAAAAACGCGTTAAAATGATTGAAGATTATGAGGCTTAGTTTATGAAAATAGAAATATATTTATATGTGTTTTTTACCTTACTTAGTGTTTATATGTTAAATGGGGTAAACTTTAATTTAATTATGAAAAAAGGTAAAAATATTGAAGCTAAAGTTTTAGTTTTGGCTTTAAGTTTTTGTTTTAGTTATTTACTTACGAATTTTGTGATGGCTTTTATTGCTTAAACTATTAATAAAACTTTCAAATATTAACTTAGAATTATGGTCGTTTAAACTTTCGGGATGCCATTGAACTCCTAGAAAAAATGTTTTATTTGTGTCTTCTATAGCTTCAATGACATTATCTATGGAAGTAGCACTAACAGTTAATTTTGATGATGGGATACCAGAGTAATGGCGAGAATTAACCATTATTTCTTTTTGCTTTAATATAGAAGATAATAAAGTGTTTTCTTTTATTTTAACTAAATGATTGGTATCATAATGGTGGGTTAGAGTTATTTCTTTTTTTAAATTAAAACTCATTAATTGCATTCCTAAACAAATACCTAAAGTTGGAATGTTTTTTGGTATAAATATTTAACTAATTTTAAATCGTTTTTAGTTAGATTATCGCCACCTGATAAGATTATACCATCACATTCCTTAACTAGTTTAATTAAATTTGGATATTTTAATGTTAGGGGTATACCAATTATTAAACAATTAGCATTTTTAAAAGTACTAAACAAATCTAGTCTAGTACCTATAAAATCTTTATTATTTTCTTGAAATTTTCGTAAAATTATACCTATTTTTTTCATATATATTCCCATTAATATATATGCTTTAAATTATTTTAAATACCTAATATCTATGTCGACATCCCCATTTATTCCATCAACTTGACCATCACTACAGATTTGCCAAAATTGAAAGTCGCCTTGGTAAGTTGTTTTACTAGTATAATGAGCTAACCATATAGGGTAAGTGGTAGGCATCCAAATTTGTTCTAAATAACTTTTGGAACTATATAATAAACCATCATAACCCGCTTTTTTAACAGTGTCTAAAAAACTATTGGCCATATTAGTAAGATTGAAGAAACTTAAATTAAACTCATTATAAATATTCCAATTTTCCCAGTCAAAAGCAATTGGTAAATCAACTTTATAATCTTTAATTTGTTTTAAAACCCAATTAGCATCTTCAATAGCTTTTTTGGAATTAGAAGCATACGAGAAAAAGTATATACCAACAGGAATATCTACCCGATTAGCTTCGGTTATATATTCTCTAAATTTAACATCTAAAAAGTTTTCTGCATCAATATCGGTATTACCCCCAACTCTTAAGATAAGAAATTCTACACCGGCATTTTTTAAAGCTTCAAAGTCTATATCACCTTGAAAACGCGAAATGTCTAATCCTATTTGAGTATTAGAAGTTTTATAATTTTTAACTATATCTGTAAAATAAGTTTTAGTTGGTTCTTTGGGGGGTTGAGGTTTATTATTAGAACTTGGCTCAGGTTCATATACATGAATTGTAAAATCTTTAGTGGTTGTATTGCCGGATGCATCTGTAGCTTTAAATGTTAGGGGATAGTCCCCAACTGTTTCATAATCAACATCGCCAATTATTTCACAAAGAGGGGTATCATCATAATTATCGCCACATAATACTTTACTTTTAACATCCAGCGTATTTCCAACAGGGGTACTATAACTAGAACTCATTAAAATTAAAGGTTTAGTTGTATCTATAACTTTAATAGTAAATTTTTGTTTTAATTTAATGTTATCTTCATTGATATAAGTATAAGTTATTTGTTCATCGCCGACTACTTTAGTATTTATTAAAAAATCATCAGTGATAGTTCCGTTAATGGAAGCAATAAAATCACTTACATGAACTTCACTTAAAAATTCGGTAGATAAATCTTCTTTATAAGTAATATTTACTTTAGCAAATTTAACTCTTAAATAACCATAGAGAAAGTAAATACCTACTAATAATAAAATTATAGTTAGAATAATAATTATTTTTTTCTTCATATGAAACTCCTTTTATTACCTTAATTATACCTTAAATAACTATTAAAAAAAAGCTATTTTGCTAAAAAAACAAAATAACTTTTTAGATATTACTTTTCAATATCGTTAATACTTATAATATTAGATTGATATTAAAAAATAAATATGTACATTAGTAATACCTGTATGTACATATTTATTTTAAGATTTTTTAAAATAATTATTTAACCTCTTTTTACCAATTATTTAAAGATATAATCATATATTTTATTTTTAATAATATTATTACTTAAAGTAAAATTAGTGGCCACTAAATTATTCATAGATTTAATATATTCATCTTCATTATCTAGAGTTTTACCTTCTTTTAAAGTGAAATTACCAGTATTATAAGTACCATAATCGGAAACCCAACTACGATTAGAGAATATTGCTAAACCAGGATTATCACTTAAGATATCTTTACCGACAATTAGACGAGAATCATATTCTACTCCAAATAAGTTTAGAAGAGTAGGTAATACATCAATTTGACTACCAACTTTATTGATAGTAATTGGCTTTTCCATTTTATTATTCCAAATAACAAAATTACTATGATTAACTTCTATAATTTCATCGCGTTGGTAAGTACTTATTTCATTTATTTCATCAACACTTAAAGTATATGGGTAATGATCCCCAACAAAGGAAATAACTGTATCATCTAATATACCGGCTTCATCTAAAGCTTTAATTAAAGCTTCAAGAGCTCGGTCAAATTCGATTTGGGTAGCTAAATAAGCTTTAACACTATTAGAATAAGGTAGGTTTTCTACTAAAGAAATATTTTTTAAAGCAATAGAATTACCAGAAGAGTTATAAGCATAAGGAGCATGTCCCGATACCGAAACGTAATAAGTAGTAAATGGAGTTTTATCTTTATATAAAGGTAGTGTAGCATTAAACATTTCAATATCACTTGGTAACCAAGCACAATTAATCATTTTTTCCATGCCATTGCCACAGCCAGTATAATCAGTAAAACCTAAAGTAGCCATAGTTTTATCACGGTGATAATAAGTATAAGTCCAATTATGATAACTTTGAATGTTATAACCAATATTTTTAAAACTATTTCCTAAAGCATAAGTAATAGTTGGTTTATTACTTTTCCATAAAGATAAGGTTTCTTGAGTTGGGACTAAACCAGTTGTAGCTTGAAATTCGCCACCAGTAGTACTTAAAAAGACGGGAGAATAGAAATTATTAAATACAAATCCTTCATGAGTTAATTTATATAAAGTTGGTGTTAAATCTTTATCGACGGCGATCATATTGAAACCTTCGGCAAGGATAAAGATTAAATTTTTACCTTTAAACATGCCTGTATAATCATTTTGATTAGTAGGATTAGTATTTTGAAAATAACTTAAGGTATTTTTTATAGTGTTATTTGAGGCATTAGCAATTAAATTATCAAAATCAATATTCGTAACATTATAAGTTACTTCTTTAGGTTTATTTGGTTCTTCATCTTTTTTATTAGGGTCAACATTATTATTAGTTATTAGTTGTTCTTCAAAACCAAAGATAACTCTTTTAATATCTAAACGCATATAAGTTGCTAAACCAAATTTTTCCACTGTTTTAATTTCATTATTAATATTATAATATAAATTATAAGCCCCATATAACTCTTTTTTATCAAAGAATAAAGATAATAAACAAATAACATAAATAATTATAGCTAAGGCTAATCTAACAATAGAAGTTTTAGGATGATTTCTTTTAAAATTAAGACGTTTATTAAAAATAATTAAAAGAATAAAAGGAATTAAATAAAGAATAATTACTCCAATATTTTTAAAAATAGTTTCCCAAATCATATTTTGAAATTCGCCAATATTTTGAGCTAAACCAATCGTATTAAATGAAAACATAACACTAAAAAGATTAAAGAATATACATTGAAAGCAATAAAAGAATGTTATTATTAAAGTTAAAATAAAAGTTAATATTTTGTTAATTTTTTCATTAAATAATTTAGTAATAACTACTAATAAAATAATTAAAGGAATACTAAATAATGTAGTATAAATAAGTCCAGAAGCAGATTTAACTATTAAAATTTTAGTTAATAATTCAAAATACGCTATTAAAAAAATAAAATAAAAAATAATATTAATTTTAGAAATTTTTTGGTTCATAATACATACACCATTTATATTATATAAAAAAATAAAATATTTTAAAAGATATTTATTTTAATTTTAGAAAAAATTTAGTATAATAAAGTTGGTGAAGATAATGAAAAAAATAAAAGATTTATATAAACAATATAGAGAAATTATAAATTATTTAGTAGTGGGAGTTCTTACGACTTTAGTTAATTTAGTTACCAAATATATTTTATTATTTACAGTTTTAGATGCTAAAAAAGCTTTTGAATTACAAACAGCTGTAGTTATTTCTTGGATTATTTCCATTATTTTTGCTTATATTACTAATCGAGTTTTTGTATTTTGTTCTAAAGAAAAAAATATTTTAAAAGAAATATGTAGTTTTGTTATAAGTAGAATATCAACTTTATTATTAGAAATGTTTATTATGTGGTTTTTTGTAACTTTCTTAAAACTTAATTCTAATATTTGGGTTATTATTTGGACATTAGTATCGCAAGGATTAGTGATTGTGTTAAATTATGTATTTAGTAAATTATTGGTATTTAAAAAAAGGTACTAGTAATTTTAAAAAAAATATGTTAATATAAAAATGTAGAGTGTTAGATTATCTAATACCTACCTTTTTGTGAAGTAGACATTAACTTCTATCATATTGATAAAAGTTATATGTCCTTTTTTTTGAACTGAAAAGAACAAAATTATCAATTTAATGAAATAAATCAAATCATTGACCATGAAAAATCTCCTTTCTACCAAAACCCCCTTGAAGGAGGAAAAGTAGAATAAAAAATCTTAAATGGTAGGACATAAGAAATCTAACACTCCAAACTTACTATACTATAAAATTGGGTAAGATGCAAGAAAAAGTTTTTTCCTTAAAATTTAGCAAACAATTATGTTAAACTTAACATAAAATAAAAAAGTGTTAGTAATTTATTTGTTACTAACATTTTTTAGATATTCAACAATTATTTGGGCGGTTTTTTCAGCTCCTAATTTAGAATTGATACATAAATCATAATTTTGGGCTTCTCCCCATTTATTTCCCGAAATACTTTCATAATAATTAGCGCGAGCTTTATCTGATTTATTAATAGCTTTTTTAGCTTGGGCTTCAGTATCGTTATACATTTCCATAACTTTTTTAATACGATAGTCTTTATCAGCATGGATAAATATTTTAATGACATTTGGATAATCTTTTAAAACATAATCGGCGGCCCTACCTACGATAACACAACTACCTTTATTAGCTATTTCTTTAATTACTTTATTTTGAGCGTTCATTGCATCTTTAATAGGAGTAGTACTCAAATACAAATCATACATTATTTGAGGTGAGTTTTCATTAATTTTAGATACATAATCATCGGCTAAACCTGTTTCTTGAGCAACAAGCGTAAATAAATCTTTATAATAATAAGGTATATTTAATTGTTGAGCTACTAATTCCCCAATATATTTACCTTGAGAACCATGTTCCCGACTAATAGTAATAATTATACCTGGATGAGATTCTTTTAAGGTAATTTCTTCAGCTTTACTTACATCTTCTTTACCTAATTTTTGGAAGAAGACTATAAGCATTGGTATAGTTATAAATATTCCTAATAGGTCCGCGATGGGTGCAGCCCATAAGACACCTTTGATATTGTGCATTATATTTGGTAAAATAATAACTAAAGGAATAAAGAATAAAATATCTCTAGCTAAAGATACAATTATTGATTTTACTGGTTTACCAACAGCTTGAAAGAAAATAGATGACATTTTAATAAAACAAGTTAGGGTTACTAAACTTAAAAATATTCTAATAGTTAGGGTGGCAAATTCATTATATAAAGCATTTTGATTACCAAAGACACTTATTATTAAATTGGGAAATGCTTCAAAAATAATGGTTGCTATTAAACCGACAATAATAGTTAATCTAGCAACTATTTTAAAAGTTTCCCGAACTCGATTATATTTTTTAGCTCCATAATTATAACCAAGAATTGGTTGAGCTCCCACAATTATACCCACAATGATATTGATAACTATCGAAAATACTTTCATAACTATTCCGATAACTGCGATAGGAATATCAGGGCCATATTTTGAAATGGTTCCAAAATGAGCTAACATTATATTACATACTAAACTAATTAAAACAATAGCCATTTGGGTAATAAAAGTACTTATACCTAGTTTAACAATGTTACTTAAAACTTTAAAATTAAGAATAAAACTATTTAGTTTTAGTTTAAAAGTTTTAGTTCTCGTTAAATAGAAAAATGAAACAATAAAGGTAGCCATTTGACCAATGATGGTAGCCCAAGCTGCACCTTCAATACCCATATTAAATTTAAAGATAAATATTGGGTCTAAAATAATATTGGTTATAGCTCCTACAATAGTAGAAGCCATAGAATAGATTGGGGAACCATCAGCTCTAATTGTTCCATTAAGACAATTACCTAACATATAAATAGGCATAAAATAAAGTAAAATAGTAAAATAACTGCGAGCTAAAGAAATAGAAGTATTACTAGCTCCAAAAGCATAAAGAATTTTATCCATTCCTAAAAAGCAAACTAACATAAAAATTAAACTGATAATTAAAGTTATCGTAATCGTATTACCAATAGCTTTATGAATGTTTTTCGTATCTTTGCGTCCTTGAGATAAAGATAGATAAGCCGCAGCGCCATCTCCAAAACACCACGCAAAAGCCATAGATATAATAGTTATAGGAAATACAATACTAGTTGCCGTATTCCCTAAATAACCTAAAGTACTATTTCCAATAAATATTTGGTCAACAATATTATATAACGAACTAATTATTAGAGATAAAATACAAGGTATAGAAAATTTAAGTAATAACTTACTTATTTTTTGGGTTCCTAAAAATTTGTTATTTTCTTCAGACATTTTTATTCCTTCTTTCTTATTTTTAGCCAAAAAATAAACGCATCCTTAAAAGATTTAAGTCTACGCTTTAAGCTTTGACTAGATAATTTTAAAATAAATTAAAGATTTTGTCAACTAAAATTTTAAAAATTTGGTTATTTATCTTAAAATTCTTAAGTAATAAATGTTAGGTTTTACTTGACAAAATAAAGAAAAAGTTGTATTATATAGAGCTATCAAACGAGGAGGGTTTGGAAATGAAAAAATTATTTTTAGGAATCTTAGTACTTTTAAGTGTTTTATTACCACTTAATGTTGAAGCTAAAAGTTATAAGTTTAACTATTACTGTGATGCTAAGGAAGATCAAGGAGATGGCACATTTAAAATGACTTGTCATATTAATTTAACAAGTGATTTTAATGTTAACCATGTTAAAGGAGAACTAATCCTTAAAAATGTTACTTTAAAAAGTGTTAATGCTTTAAGTGATTGGCTTGAAGTAAAAGTATATAAAAATGGTAATGTTTATTATCAACGTTTTAGTAAAGGTGGTCATCCTGAAGATGATTTAAAAATAATAGATAAATGTGATGAAGATAGAACGGGAACAACAGTACATTTTTTACCAGATGATGAAATTTTTACCGAAACGACAGTGTATGATTATGAAATATTAAAAACGAGACTAAAAGAGTTAGCTTTTTTGAATAAAGGACTTCGCATTTCTTTATATGATGATAGGGAGCCTGATAAAAAAGATTCCTTCTACTATGAAGGTGGTATTATTGAATATGTTCAAATGATTAATAAAAATAAAGG